>JBFWKK010000084.1:0-7618 GCA_050252715.1 Sphaerochaeta sp.
TTTCCACTGCCCGCCCCTGCCAAGACGAGCAGAGGGTGGCTGTTTTCGAGAACAGCTTCCTTTTGTGCATCATTGAGTTGGTCCATCAGTTCTTGCAAATCAGCCATTCGATACTCCTGTCAGGGGGATTGCCTCCAGATCGAGAGCGTTGACTCGTCGGATTCCGCAGCGAACCAGATCTCCGGCTTTGAGGTTTCTTCCCATGACCACCGTCAGTCCATCGACCTCCGGAGCTTGAGCATACATGCGGCCGATTGCAAGATCCTCACCTTCTACCGGTTCCTCGATCAGGACATCATACTCCTTACCGACAAAACGCTTCAGGTTTTCGCTGGTAATAGGTCCTTGCAACTCCTCCAGCTGTTTCTGAAATTCCATTGCCTTCTTGTGTGCCTTTGCATGCTCACGCGCTCCACGAAGCGTATAGGCCTTGGTTCCCTCCTCCCTGCTGTAGAGGAAGGATCCAACCCAGTCAAGTCGTGCACGAGTGAGAAAATCCTTAACCTCTGAAAAAGCTTCCTCATCCTCTCCTGGATACCCTAGGAGAATGGTCGAGCGGAAGACTGCTTCAGGAAGCAGAGCGCGAATCTGTTCTATGAGAGATAGATGCTTTTCCTTGTTCCCCTTTCTTCCCATGCTCCTGAGCACTCTCTCATCTGCATGCTGAAAGGGGATATCGAAATAGGGCAATACCTTCTTGTGATCCTTGATGAACTGAGGAAGGTCGCGAGGAAATGCATCAGGATGGATATAGAGAAGCCTGATGACAAAGTCTCCCTCGATTGCCACCAGGTCCGCAAGCAATTCCATGAAACGGCTTGCATGGTCGCTGCTGTCAGTCCCATAGGAAGCCAGATCCTGTGCGATCAGGTTTATCTCCTTCACCCCACGAGCAACGAGAGCTCTCGCATCCTCCAAGATCATCTGCTTTGGTCTGCTTCTTAGACTTCCCCGTATCAGGGGAATGGCACAGTAGGCACACCAGTGATTGCACCCCTCACTTATCTTGAGGTAGGCACTCCCAGGAAAAGAGAGCAGCTCATTGCGCTCATACACCTCTTTTTCTGGAACCGGATAAGAAGGGACTTCCACTACCCTGTCACCGGCAAAGATCTTTCTCACTACATCTTTGATCCTGGAGAGATCGCGGTTCCCGAAAATAGCAGATGCTTCAGGCAGCTGCTCCTTCAGTTCATCTGCATAGCGTTGTGCCATGCAACCGCTTAGGATAATCTTTGCCTCAGGGTTTGCCTCATGGAGAGAGAAGAACGTCTCAATGGACTGCTCACGAGCTGACTCAATGAATCCACAGGTATTTACCAGGATAAGATCAGCTTCATTTGCAGACTCTGTCAGTTGTAAATTGTCCTCTTCCAGTTGCTTGATCAACAATTCGGCATCAACTTGATTCTTGGAACATCCAAGATTTTCTATATAAAATTTCTTCATCAATTACTCTCTCCTGGTATCTATACAGATGGGCAGGATAGCATAAAACCACCAGTTGTTCCTACCTCTGCGCTCTGGATTCATGTTCTTGACACAATTAAAATTTATGTAAATTTTCATACAGCATCATTGACAACCATCTTATTATGTACAATATGCTTACCTAAAACGATTTCGATAAAAATTCAATAATTTACATCATTCTTGCATAAATGAACGTCTTGGTATAGTATCGAAAATGCTGTAAGTAAAACGGTACAATTTCTTACCTTTTCTGTCATGCAGCAAAACTCACCAACGAGGAAACGAATGACAAAATATATCGTGAACCGACTGCTGGGAATGATTCCCACCCTTTTGATCATCATCACGCTGAGTTTTTTCATTGTCCGTATTGCTCCCGGTGGCCCCTTTGCCACAGAGCGTAAACTCCCTGAAGTGGTTGAGAGAAACATCAACGCCAAATATCATCTGGATGAACCGTTGCTCCAACAGTACGGCCGTTACATGTTTGATATCATGCGAGGTGATCTCGGGCCTTCCTTCAAGTACAAGGACTATGACGTAAACTACTACATTGCAAACAGCCTCCCGAAATCCGTAATCCTGGGAAGCTATGCAATGTTGCTTGCCCTGATCTTCGGCATCTCAGCTGGAATCATGGCGGCAGTCAAACAGAACACCTGGATGGACTACCTCAGTATGGGGGTTGCTGTCATCGGCATCTCTGTGCCGCTGTTCGTTATTGCCCCGGTCCTGCAGCTCATCTTTGCGATGAAACTGAAGTGGCTGCCCACTAGCGGTTGGTACACCACAGGAGAGGGCTGGACGACCGTTATTCTTCCGGCAGTCTCTCTCTCCTTTGCATATTTTGCCAATATTGCACGACTGATGCGCTCATCAATGTTGGAAACACTCAGAAGTGATTACATCCGTACCGCAAAAGCAAAGGGAATGAAGAGTTCCACCATCATCTTCAAGCATGCGATGAAGGGAGCAATGTTACCCATCGTCAGCTATCTTGGTCCTGCATTCGCTGGTATTATTACCGGATCCATCGTTGTTGAGCAGATTTTCCGTGTACCAGGCTTGGGTAAGTTCTTTGTACAGAGTTCATTCAACCGAGACTATACCTTGATTGTTGGAGTAGTCATCGTCTATTCGGTCTTCCTGATAGTGATGAACTTCCTGGTAGACATCGTCTACGCACAGCTTGACCCACGCATTACCTATAAATAAGAGGAGAGGACCATGTTCTTGAAAAGAAAAATACAGAAAGAAGCGGCCCTCAATGAGTTTGACCAGGTCGTAGAAGGAAATAGTCTTAGCAAAGATGCCTGGAAGCGGTTGAAGAAGAATAAGATGGCTGTCCTTGGGATGATCATTGTGGCAATCTACTCCCTGCTTGCAGCCACTGCAATGTTCCTTCCCATTCATCCCTATGACCAGATTATCCTGGACCACCAACATCTGAGACCGTCTCTCTCCAAAACAGCTGGAGACCTGATGATGGAGGCTAAACTCAAAGATCTCTACTTCAAGGCCTGGAGAGCAGGATCCTTGGTGGTGAGTGAGCAAGAGAGCCAGCAAATCGAAAATTGGATTTCAGAGAATGAGACCAACAAGGTTTGGAACTTCCTCTATGCAGAGGGTGAAGCTCTCAGAGAAGCTGGCACCTTCACATTCGGCTCCAGCGATCAAAGATCCATTGACCGTTTGCAGGAAAAGATTGACACGGAGTTCCTTATCAATATTGACAAGATGTTCTATACCGATCCTGAGACAGGCAAGAGCAAGAACATTGCCCGTATGGACTTCTTGGATATCCAGAAAATCTATGCAGAGTACCTGGGGGTAGAAGAGTCAGTCATCGCCGAACAGATTCAGAATGAGGCAAGAAGCCAGGTGCTGAACAGAGTTAAATCAGCAACTCCAGACCTTACAGCCGAAGAGTATGAGGCCAATCTTGAGCTTGAACTGCAAAGCATGGGTGAAGCTGGTATTGCATCCATTGGCAAGACAAACCTCCTGGTGAGCTTGAAAACTGCAATCGGTAGGACCATTGAACGTGGGTTGAAGCAAGAGATCAAAGATGGCAGTGCCCAGTTCCCCATCAACCGTGAAGTCATCGTGAATGAACAGATTTCTGCTGATATAACTGCTGATTTGAAACACCAGAGACACTACTATCTGGGAACCGACTATAGCGGACGCGATATGCTCAGCCGTATTATTTATGGCGGGCAGGTCTCTATCGCCATCGGCTTGGTGGGAACCATCACCAGTGTGTTGATCGGTATCGTCCTCGGCGCAATCGCAGGCTACGCAGGGGGTAAGATCGACTTCTTCCTGATGCGTCTTGTCGATATCATGTATGGACTACCCTATATGCTTCTGGTCATTATTTTCATGGCTATCTTCGGCCGTAACATCATGAACCTCTTTGTTGCCTTGGCAATGGTTAGCTGGCTCACTGTTGCACGTATGGTACGAGGTCAGGTCATGAGCTTGAAGAATAGCGAATATGTAGAGGCAGCACGAAGCATGGGGGCCTCCACGGGGAGGATCATCTTCCGCCACATGATACCCAACTCACTGTCAGTTATCATTGTCTACTCTACGCTCAGGGTTCCTGCATTCATCATGCAAGAGTCCTTCCTCTCATTCCTTGGTCTCGGAGTCCAAGCTCCGTATGCATCATGGGGGTCTCTGGTAGGGGACGCCGTGAACGGCATGACCCTCTATCCGTGGAAGCTCGTCTTCCCGGCTATCGCGATGACCATCTTCCTCTTCGCCATGAACTTCTTTGGTGACGGCCTGAGGGATGCGTTCGACCCACAAAGCAAGAACCAGCTCTAGGAGGACCCAAATGAGCATGAAACCCAATGCAAAGATAGTCCTTGAAGTAAAGGACCTGCAAACATATTTCAAGACCGATGCCGGTATCGTAAAAGCAGTTGACGGTGTCTCGTTCTCCGTGAGAGAAGGAGAGACCATCGGCATAGTCGGAGAGAGTGGAAGTGGCAAGAGTGTCACCAACCTCTCCCTGATGAAGCTCATCCCCTCCCCCCCGGGTAAAATTGTAGGTGGAGAGGTTTTGTTTGAAGGAAAGGATATCCTCACATTCAATGAGAAGCAGATGCGGAGCATCCGTGGCAACAAGATCTCCATGATCTTCCAGGATCCGATGACCAGCTTGAATCCATTCCTGAAAATCTCAACGCAGATGATAGAAACCATCCGCCTTCACGAGACTGATGTCTCCAAGAAGGAAGCGCTTGAACGCTCCATCGAGATGCTCAAGCTTGTTGGCATTCCCTCTGCAGAGAAACGTATCCATAGCTATCCCCACCAATTCTCTGGTGGCATGCGTCAGCGTGTCATGATTGCCCAGGCACTGAGTTGCAATGCTGAGGTGCTGATTGCAGATGAGCCCACCACGGCTCTTGATGTTACCATCCAGGCGCAGATTCTTGAGTTGATCGCAAAGCTCAGCGACAAGATGGGAACTGCGGTCATCCTCATCACCCATGACCTTGGTGTGGTTGCAGGCATGTGTGACCAGGTGTGTGTCATGTACGCCGGTAGAATCGTAGAAAAAGCTGAGACCGACGAACTCTACGCCCGTCCCAGTCACCCCTATACCGAGGGATTGATCAAGAGTGTCCCCCGCATGGATACCACCAAGAAGGGCAATCGCCTCTTCTCAATTGAGGGGCAACCCCCCAATGTCATCGACCTGCCTCCCTGCTGTCCGTTCCACCCTCGTTGCCATAAGGCAATGGAAGTCTGCAGACATGCATATCCACCGGTAAAGGACCTTGGAAAGGGACATGAGGTCGCTTGCTGGCTCTTCGCCGAGAAGAGTGAGCAGGAAGAGGCTATGAAAGAAGCTGAACGCAAGGAGAAGGCTGAATGAGTACAGAAAGAAAACCCCTTTTGGAAGTCAGGGATTTGAAACAGCACTTCCCCATTACCAGCGGAGCACTCCTGCAGAAGCAGGTAGGCGCAATCCGTGCTGTGGATGGCATCTCCTTCGATGTGTATCCCGGTGAAACGCTCGGTATCGTAGGAGAGTCAGGTTGTGGAAAGTCAACAACTGTTCGCTCGATCAGCCAGCTCTACAAGCCAACCAGTGGAAGTGTCATCTTCAACGATGTTGATTTGGTAAGGGCAGATACCCGCACCATGCTCAAAGCACGGCGTGATATTCAGATGATTTTCCAGGATCCATACGCCTCTCTGGACCCAAGAATGACTGTCCGTTCGATCATTGCCGAGCCAATGGTCATCTATAATAATCGCAAGTTACTTGAAAAGCCGATGAGTGTAATGGACATCGAACGTAGGGTTGAGGAGTTGATGGAACGCGTTGGCCTGAATAAGGCATTCAAGAACCGCTACCCTCATGAGTTCAGCGGTGGACAACGCCAGAGAATCGGGATTGCACGTGCCTTGGCTTTGAATCCGAAGATCATTCTCGCCGATGAGCCGGTTTCTGCTTTGGATGTATCAATCCAGTCACAGATTCTCAATCTGCTTGCCGATCTGCAGAAGGAGTTTGGTCTCACCTACCTCTTTATTGCACACGACCTTGCGGTTATCCAGCATATCTCTACCCGTGTGGCAGTTATGTACTTGGGCAAAATTGTTGAGATCAGTGAGGCAGTGCAGCTCTATGACAATCCACTGCATCCCTATACAACGGCTTTGCTCAGTGCAGCTCCAATCCCCGACCCGAAGATCGAGCGAGAGAGAAAGCGCATCATCCTTACCGGTGATGTTCCTTCCCCCGACAAGGAGCGTACTGGTTGCTACTTCTATGATCGTTGCCCGAAGAAGATGCCATGGTGTTCCTGCCATATTCCCCCGATGTTTGCCATCAATGAAAAACAACAGGTTGCCTGTTGGTTGTATGACAAAAAGGATTACAGCAAGGTCTCCAAGGAAGAGGCGGAGGCTGATGCTGCAAAGAATGCAAACAGCTAAGGCAGCATCCCTAGAGAGAGTCACCCCGGTGGTGGCTCTCTTTTTTTACCATTTCATCTCCTTGTAGGAGACATTGAGATCCAGATCCCGTGGCCGGTCTACAAAGAGGGAAAGCCCAGTGACAGCGCTAATGGCCTGTATTGCCGATTCAGTCCTTCCTGCACTGGTCTTCTCCGCAATGATTTCGATATCGCGCTTGTCGTCCTCTCCTAAATTGAGAGAGAATACGATCATTGCTCTGAATCTACGTTTGTTGGGTTTTGCATCCTTGTCGGTGGTACCCTTGACAAAATGGGTCAGTTCAAGCTGCTGTACCTGAGAGAAAGAGATCTCTTCCTTCTTGCAGAATGGACCAAACCCGTAGTGGCTGGTGATTTTTTTTTCGTTCGTATTGAAAATCCAGCTATCGCGGTAGAACGTTCCTGCAAGCGTCAAAATGAGGATAAGCACAATATGCCACATGCTCAGCAGGCTGACCCCTTCACTGACGTTCAGAGAAAGGCCCCACAACAAAAATACAGAAAACATGCCACTGACAAGATGAAAGGTGTGGGTGACGCTGTAGATGATTCCAAAAGGTTTTATATAGGTTGTATGGCGTACCATGGGCTTTACTCCTCCAGTTCTACATCCAATATACTGAAAATCTGAAGAAAAAACAGGGCTCGGCTAAACATTACGCACCTTGCATAAACTGTATAAAACCGCACATTATATGCATTCAAAGGCCGCTTTTCATGAAACCTATTTGCGTTTTCTCTTGATTCATGGTTTAATGTGACGTAAGCTAAGTTGAATATGTATACTTAGAACTACAAGGAGATATGTCTATGAAGAAATTTCTGGCTATCATGCTTAGTGTGCTGCTTGTCAGTGCTCTCTTGATTTCCTGTGGAAAGAAAGAAGAACCCGCACCAGCCGCTACCACGACGCCGGCTCCGGCAGCAACTACTGCTCCGGATCCCGCTGCACCGGCTCCCAAAGCTGAAGCAGAACCTGCTGCACCGGCACCCGCCGCTGTTGCCGAGCCCGCTGCTCCTGCAAAAGACGAGATTGTGTTCCGCATTTCCAATGGTGCAGAGCCCGAGTCACTTGACCCAGCCCTCATTCAGGGAGTTCCCGAACATAGAATTTTCGAGGCTCTTTTCGAAGGCTTGGTAGCAATCGATCCTGAGACTGC
>JBFWKK010000085.1:0-7547 GCA_050252715.1 Sphaerochaeta sp.
TCTGTTCTCTCACATCTGCCATTGTTTGACTCCTTCATATCGTTAGATTCGTATTTCCATTGCCTTGGTAGTGATAGGATGGGGAAACTCAACAGCAACAGCACAGAGCGCCAGATTTGCCGCTTCGCTTCCCTGATAGACGGTATCTCCATTGATGGGCCAACCGCTCCAGGCAAGATGGGTTCTCACTTGGTGCCTGAAGCCTGAGCTCAGACGGCAGGTGAACTGTTGGCTATCCCCATCCTCTCCGCTGTACCACACCTTGGTGAGGTACCAGGTCCCGGTGGTCTTCTCCAGCATATGGCGTGGACTGTCTGCTAGAACCGGTCTCACTTCCTTTCTGTTCTCCCCATAGCGTCTGAAGAGACTGCCGATTGACACCTCCTTGCCTTTGCAGGAGAAGGGGTCCTCATAGGGATAGGGAGGGAAACCAGGAAGAGCGGGAGGACCATAACGAGAGGAAAGCGCACGATACTCCTTGAAAAAGAGATCTGCCTTCTGGATGGCCTGCAAGGATGTGTAGGCTTCCTTGGTTCGTGCAACGACCACCAGACCGCTGGTTGCAGTGTCAAGCCGATGCAGGATGCCACCTTCCCATGCGTTGGTTCCCCCGACTTCCAATACCTCGGGAAACGACCGCCCAACCAGAGAAAGCAATGTCAGCTTGTCCTTGGGATCACTCTTCAGCGGTACGGTGGGCAGATTTGCCTGTTTGTTCACCACCAGGATATCTTGGTCCTCATAGACAAGATTCAATTGCATACTATCATTCATACACACTCAATATACCAAATTTTCTTCGCTTCGGCACCTGGAAAAACCCAAAAGAGAGGGAAAGGGTTGCTTTGCACCCCGGCAAAGCTGTTGTATACTCTGCCTATGCAAGAGATACCCATCAATACCTACAACTCCCCCAATGTTATCCTGGAGTTGATCTATAGATTGAAGATCAAGGACGTCATGACGACGGAGCTGGTTACCGCTACCAAGGATACACCGCTGAGAACCATCCAACATATCATGCGTGAGAAACAGGTGACAGGGCTACCCATTGTACTCGGTAAACGACTTATCGGCATCGTCAGCATGGATGATATCATCCAGGCACTCGACAAAGGATATATAGAGGAGAAGGCTCAGGATCATATGACCCGAAACCTGATCGTTCTCGAAGACGATATGCCGATCTCCTTTGCGATTAGTTATTTTGACCGCTTCAGCTACCATCGATTCCCCGTGTTGAACAAACATAAGGAGTTGGTGGGCATGATCACCAGCAGGGATATCACCAGTACCCTCCTCGTTGAGATCAACCGGGAGATTGAGGACTTGGAAAAGAGGACAAGAACCACCAGCCTCAGTGAGGAGATGAGTGGGGAGATCCATACCTATTCCATCCTCAAGCACGACTTCGAGAATGCAGGCTATGCCAGCACAGAGATCAAGAAACGGCTCAAGAGTGCCGGGATTGCTCCCCATATCATCCGTCGCTCTGCAATTGCCAGCTATGAGCTGGAAATGAATCTGGTCGTGCACTCAGATGGGGGAGAACTGATCGCTGAATATTCGCCGCAGACCATCCAGATTACCGCACGTGACAGCGGACCGGGAATCAGTGATGTGGATGCAGCAATGACAGCCGGCTGGACAACTGCCAGCGAGTGGATACGATCACTGGGCTTCGGTGCCGGCATGGGGTTACCCAATGTCAAATCTGTAGCTGATGACTTTACCATAGAGAGCACACTCAACGGAACAACTGTTGTCTGTGTCATAGAACTGCACCCAAACCAGGAGGATACCTAGATGCAATTACAGGACCTTGCAGCCATAGATGGCTTCAAAGCAGAACAGAAAGAGATGAAGGACTGGGAGATTAGTGATGCGTATTGCGGGGATCTTCTAAGCGATGTCATGGGAAATGCCCCCTCTGACAGTGTCCTGGTAACCATACAAGCACATAAGAATACCGTAGCAGTGGCTTCGCTTGCTGGAATTAGAGCCTTGGTGATCTGCAACAACCGCTCAGTCCCCTCTGATATGCTGGAAGCGGCAAAGGATGAGGAGATTTCCATCTTTACCACCAAGGACACCCAGTTCGAGGCAAGCTGCAAGATTGCAAAGGCCTTGGGGAGATTGGATGCTGGTATCGATTGACCTGCACAACCACAGTTGTCTCTCTCCCTGCGGAAATGACGACTTCACCCCATCCCTTCTGGCAATCGAGGCAATGGAAAGGGGCATAGATATCCTTGCCTTGACAGATCACAACTCTGCCAGAAATCTGGAGGCATTCTCCCAGGCATGTGAGCTCTGCTCTATCCTTCCTCTCTTTGGCTTGGAGGTAACAACCAGTGAGGAAGTACATGTCTTGACGCTGTTTTCCACAATCGAAGACGCCACTGCCTTTGGAAGGTTCGTGGAGTTCATGCTGCCACCGATCAAGAACGACAAACGGCTCTTCGGCAGGCAGCTGGTGGTGAATCTAGAGGGAGAGGTTCTTGAAGAGGTAGATGCGATGCTCGCTTCTGCCACCAGTCTTTCCTTCTCTGATGTGGTGGAAGAGGCTTTAAGCCGTGATGCCCTGGTAATCCCTGCCCATATTGACCGATTTGCCAACAGCGCTTTGGCCAATTTGGGATTTCTTCCTGATCTCCCCTACAGCGCATTGGAAGCACTGCATCCACCAGTTCATGCAGACACGCATTCCTTGGTGGTACTTACAGGAAGTGATGCACACTCCCTCGAGCAGGTAGGCAGAAGAACTTGCTCCCTTGAGATGAAAGACATCTCCTATGATTCATTGAAAAAAGCTCTCAGAGAGAGAGCTTTGGTTTCATACCGGTCTTAGAGGCATCCGTTTCATGGAAATGAAACGGATATCTGGTACCACTTATCGTTCTGAGCGACCGAAAATCCTGAGCAGGTAGAGGAAGAGGTTAAGGAAGTCAAGGTAGAGTGAGAGTGCTCCAATGATACTCAACTTCGTGAATGTCTCCTCATCGATGTTTGAACCATACTCCTGGTTCCAACGAACAATTTTCTGGGTATCCCAGGCGGTAAGACCAAGAAAGATGGCTACCCCTGCAAAGCTGATGAGATAGTCCAGAGTACTTGAACCGAGGAACATGTTCAGGACCATGGTCCCGATCAGGCCCCAGAGTCCCATTACCAGATATGAACCAATCCGGTTCAAATCCCGTTTGGTGGTCATTGCATAGAGACTCATTCCGGCAAACATCAATGCAGCGGTGAGGAAACTCTTGTAGATGACCGCCCCGGTATAGATGATGAATATCGTGCTGAGCATGACCCCATTGAGTGCCGAATAGGCTAAAAATGCCCCAATTGCACTCATTTGGCTCATTCTGTTCAATCGTGCAGTGAGATAGAAGACCAAGGCAAACTGTCCGATGACGAGCAAGAGGAAGCCCATCATATTGCCGATAATTGCCTGCATAAACGCAGGATTACTGGCTACAAAGTAGGCGATCAAGGCCGTAAGGCCGAGCCCCGCGGTCATCCAAAGGTATACATTCTTGAGCACCGTTCTTTCACGGGCTTGCACATTTTGTAGTAGTGAGATGTTGTGTTCACTCATTGCTGTCAGCCTCCTAAGCTATCATACCATAATTTCATCAATCCTTGGCAAAAGGTCAAGCATGTATGCCTTCTTGACCCTGCTAGGCAAGCCCATTTCCTGATGGTATAGTAAGGTTTATGACAAATAAGCCTCTTATACCCCTTGTAATGATCATCGTAGTCCTGCTCATGGGCTGTACAACCACAAACCGTGAGGAAGGTGTCAGCGCACTTGAGGCTGAAAATGCACTACGGGAGGTGATTGTCCTCGCAAGCCAGGCCATTGATGCAAATCTGTTCAATACCGTTGAAGTGGAGGTGTTGCTCCCAGAGGAAGCTAAACACTTCTCCACCCTGCAAGAGATTCCCCTCTTTCTTGACCATCTTGAGAGTTGGCAGGAAGAGGTGCTCCAAGCATTGCGAGTGGTGTTGGTACAAACCCCAGCGTTGCTAGAAACATACATGCATCAGGTGGCATGGGAGCATCCCCAGGCAGCGCTCATCCAGGGTGACCAGAGTGCTTCCAGGGAGTTACGCAAACAACAGGGAGAGGCTATCAAGGAAGAGATAACAGTTCGTCTGCAAGATGCTCTGAAACCAAGCAATGAGATCTGGGACCTTCTTCTCGAGAGATACGGAATTTGGCAAAAGGGGACTCTGCTCTGGGGTGAGCGTGAGCTAGAAGAGGTCAACACAACTCCACTTGAACATCTCTCTACCTTATTCTTGGAGACCTACTATGAAGAACTCGCAAACCAAGAGGAACGCCTGAGGACCACCCCGGTTCCAAAGGGCAGCGGCTCCCTCTTGGAACTTTTCCAACAGGATGTAAAGCCATGAACCTATTCTCTGCTGCAAACGAAGAACTAGAGCGGAAGAACCAGCCTCTTGCATACCGAATGAGACCTCGCAACCTTGATGAGTACATCGGACAGGATGCCATAATCGGAAAGGGACGCCTGCTTAGACGAGCCATCCAGGCCGATCAACTCTCTTCGGTCATTTTCTACGGGCCGCCGGGGACCGGAAAGACCACCCTTGCCAGGGTCATTGCAAACACTACAAAGCGTCATTTCTCAACCCTCAACGCCGTCCTCTCCGGGGTAAAGGAACTGCGCTATGAGATTGAACAGGCAAGGCAACGTCTGGAACTCTACAGCCAAGGTACCATTCTTTTCATAGATGAGGTGCATAGGTGGAACAAGAGCCAGCAGGATGCACTACTTCCCTGGGTTGAAAACGGAACAGTAATACTCATCGGTGCAACCACCGAGAATCCCTACTTTGAGGTGAATGCTGCACTGGTGAGCAGGTCCAGAATCTTCCAGCTCAAGAGCTTGACCAGCGAAGACTTGCTTGCCATTGCAAACCAAGCACTCAGTGACAAGGAGCGAGGATATGGATCCTATCAGGTCAGGTTCGAGGACGGAGCTTTGGAACACTTGGTTGAGGTGGCAAACGGGGATGCAAGAAGTCTTCTAAATGCACTGCAACTCGCAGTCGAGACCTCTGTGGAACATTTTCCTCCCCCATTGGAAAGTGAGATCCATATCTCCAAGGATGCCTCAGAGCAGTCCATCCAGAGGAAGGCAGTACTGTATGACAAGGAGGGAGACTATCACTTTGATGTGATCAGTGCCTTCATCAAGAGTGTCAGGGGTAGTGACCCTGACGCTACACTCTACTGGCTTGCAAGAATGGTGAGTGCCGGAGAAGATCCAAAGTTCATCTTCAGGAGAATGCTCATCAGTGCATGTGAGGATGTAGGACTTGCAGACCCTAATGCAATCGTGGTGGTGCAGGCCGATGCACAAGCATTCGAGCGTATTGGTTTCCCTGAGGGTCGGTTCCATCTTACCCATGCCGCCCTCTATCTCGCCACTGCTGAGAAAAGCAACTCGACCTTGGCCTTTTTCGATGCACTCAAGGGTGTTGAGCAGCAAGCCCAGGATGAGGTACCGAACCATCTGAGAGATGGGAACCGAGATGCAAAAGGATTCGGCCATGGAGAGGGGTACCTCTATCCCCATGCCTATCAGGACCACTGGGTTGCCCAGCAGTATTTACCAACTTCTCTGCAGGGAAGAGTTTACTATGAGCCAAGCGACCAAGGGTATGAGAGAAGCATCAGGGAGAAAGTACAGAGGCATCGAGAGGAGCAGCTGGAAAGTGCACAGAGCGATGCCTTTGTAGAGAATCTCTCCTACTCCCCTGGAGACAAGGATCGCCAGCGATGGGTGAACAGGACCGTCAGCGAACGGGGAAAACTTCTCAAGGAGATACGTGAGCATCTGTTCAAGGAGATAACCCTCAGAAGGAGTGACCGCGTCCTGGTATGCAACGCTGGGCATGGGTTGTTGCTCTGGGAAGCATTCAGGAGCACTCCTGAGGGATTGGTGGTTGCCCAAGTGCGCAGCAAGGACCAAGAGGAACACATACTGCACTATGCAGCATCTCGCTCCGAGGTGGAACGGCCCCATGTATACTGCGAACCACTGGAGACGATGCTCCCAAAACTGGAGGAGGGGCTCCTCTTTGAGGTCATTATGGGGAGGAATCTTCTGAGCAGGGCAAAACAAGCACAACCACTGCTCATGTTGCTTCTTTCTCGTCTCACGCAAAGCGGGTCCCTCCATCTCGCTGAGAGTGTACCGGCCTCTGGATCCCGTCTTTCGCATTTCCTCAAGGGAGAGGAAAAAAGCCTGTTTGAAGCAGCAGAACAATCACTTTATGGTGATCCTGAAAATCCTCTCACAAACTGGAGTGAACAGGATCTCGAGGGACTTTTCAATGACGCAGGAGTTTCGTGTACCATCCACTCCATCAACCTGTATGAACAGAGAATGATGGATAGGCAGGACTTGGAGCGCTACCTGACTGCTTCCTACCTCCCTGCATGGGAAAAAGGGGGCATCTGGTATGATGAGGCAGCACTACGAAGCAGCCTGGAGGACCAGTTGGTCAATCGACCACTGCAATGGAAACACCACCTGGCAATCGTCCATGCATCCAGAGGGGGCACCACAAACAGAACAATCAATGAAAACACTGTAGATGCTTATAGTGAAGTACGCCAGAGGGTCCACAGGAGTAACTGATTATGCTTGAAACAGTTGCAGGAGGCATCGCTTTTTTTTGGAAAAATTGAGTAGGGGTTGTTGACAAAGAAAAGCGTTTAGGGCATAGTATGCAACGTTGAAACGCACTGGTGATGTAGACCACTGCTTCAGCTACCATGGTGGAAGTAGTTCAATGGTAGAGCACCAGATTGTGGATCTGGCTGTTGCGGGTTCGAGCCCCGTCTTCCACCCTAAACCGGGTCGTGAGCGCGCTCGTAGCTCAGCTGGATAGAGCGCCGGACTTCGAATCCGTAGGTCGAAGGTTCGAATCCTTCCGGGCGCAATGGTTTGGTTTTTTGTTAGTATAGTTGTCATGGGCCGCTAGCTCAGCTGGTAGAGCAGCAGACTCTTAATCTGCGGGTCAAAGGTTCGATCCCTTTGCGGCTCAATACATGGCGAACCTCTTAAGGGGCACGACATGCACCGCGAGAGTGGTGAAATTGGCAGACACGCTAGACTTAGGATCTAGTACCTTACGGTGTAGGGGTTCAAGTCCCCTCTCTCGCAAAGGACAATCCAAAGTGGAATGTCTGGCAAAAAAGGTTTTTGCGAAAGTAGCTCAGTGGTAGAGCTCCACCTTGCCAAGGTGGATGTCGCGGGTTCAAGTCCCGTCTTTCGCTCTTAAGCAGTCAGAATTATCTGGCTGCTTTTCTTTCGGCTTTTATGGAATTTCCAAGACCCTCGAGGTATTTGTATTATATTATAGGGCAAAGAAATGTGTAAGCGTCGTCTCGTCAGTCCTATGAAATGGCAACTACCTTCTGCACAATGATGGGCAGGAGGAAGCGATGAACGACAGACGCAACCAATACTGCAAGATCAATGTTTCCGGGAGGAACCCTTCCC
>JBFWKK010000086.1:0-7503 GCA_050252715.1 Sphaerochaeta sp.
ACTATACGGCCAAGACCCAATTCCTTTTTCGCATCAACAAGGGTGTGCTGGATGTCTATGATGACAAGGCACTGAATGACTACACCAAGGAGTCGGACCGCAGTGTTCCGTTTCGCAATATGATCTATATCGGAGACGGCCTTACCGATGTGCCTTGCATGAAGCTGGTCAAGCAGAACGGAGGCAAGAGCATCGCTGTATATATGCAGGGCAAAGAGGAGGCCGCCCATCGATTGATGGCCGAAGACCGTATCAACTTCTATACACCAGCCGATTATACCCAAGCAGGAGCGCTCTTTGGCTTGATCAGGACCATTCTTGAAGAGATGAAGGCCCGCAATCGTTTGGAAACTTTAAGCATAGAAATGAAATACAAAGCCAGCAAAAGTGAGTAGAAGAGCATAAAACTGATGCAGGGTGGGGTTATGAATGGTTACTGCAGCGCTCTCTGCCGAGCTTTGCTTCGATCAGCTTGATCGTTGCTTGCTTGTCTTGTAGTACATCAAACGGAAGCAGGAACGCCTTGTCCTTGGTAAGGAACAAATAGATGCTCTCCTTCTCGATATACGCATGGTGGACATCCTGCCATCGGTAGTCTGCCTTTTCCTTATCGTTGGAAATATGCAGCAACGGAGACTCCTGTGAAAACTCGAGGGTGTAAACCAACCGTGGAGGGTTGAGTTTCTGCATTGCCACCTGTCTCTTGACTGAACTGAAAAAAGTCGAAAAATATACGACCGGCACTCCCAGTCCCACCACAAGCAGCACGATTCCCAGCAAGACTGCACCCTCGACCTTGTGCATCAGAAAACTGATGAGGGCCGAGAAGGTGAGAATGGATGCAAATATGGCGGGACTTTTATACAGTTTGAGACGCTTGAGTATGTTGAAGATGAGAAATTGTCTGAAGTGGTGTTCACTGAGTTTTACTGCTATGTTCATGGCGTCACTATAGCACGCAAATATTTTCCTTTCATTCCCTTTTTGGGAATTGAATGATAGGATGTCTGGGAATACTCATGAAAACACATAAGAAAAAACGCTTTCACCTGAATCTCTTCCACAGGATTTTTCTCTTTCTCGTTGTCTTCATCCTCTTCATTTTCCTGCAGCTGGCAATTTCAGCCTATCAGGGCAAATATATTATGGACCCGATACAGAAGAGTTCGGGCAATGTGCAGAAGATCAGTTTGCTGCTCAACTCCTTGGGACAGACAAGGGATGTACTTTCTTCCTATCGGTGGGATTTCGGGGATATCGCAGCCTTGGTCTCCGAGCTGAGACGGGAAAATGAGATCTCCGAGGACAGTCTTGGACAAATCGATACCGATATTGCAAGCATCGGGGTGGAGCAGTACCTTCTGGTGCAGGCGGTGAATACCACCTACAACAACTATCGCACGTATCTGTCGGCCATGCAGGAACAACTGCTGAAAATTAACATCGACAAGGCGTCAACGATATACTACGAAGAGCTTGAACCCAGCCTGAACTATCTCTATCTGTATGTTCAGCAGCTGATCGAGCGGGCGATCATGGACAACCAATCAACCTACGACCGCTTGATTCAACTCAACGATGATCTCGATGCCGTATATGCCCTGACGGTTTTGGTCATGATCCTTTTCGGATTTGCCGCCTTCAAGGAATTGATACGGCTGCTTTCTGCAGTACAGGAGATGGCACAATCCTCCAAGGCGATAACCGCTGGGAACTTTGACAGGCCGGAGATTTCCATACATCGCAAGGATGAAATCGGAGACATGGCCCGTGCATTCAATGAGATGAAATTGGCGATGCGAAACCAAGTGAGACTGCTCACGGCAAACAATGAGATGGAGAAGGAAATCCACAAGAAGAACACCGAGGCATTGGCGATGCAGAACCTGCTCGAACGGGAGAAGCTGCAACTGCTCAGAAGCCAGATCAACCCACATTTTCTCTTCAATACCATCAATGTAATAAAGTACACAGCCCAGGAGGAGCATGCAGACGAAACCGATGCCTTGCTCTCTTCGCTGGCTCGGCTGTTTCGGTACGCCTTGGCCGATAATGAGGTACAGGTCCCGCTTTCAAGGGAAATCCAGATTGTTGATGAGTATTACAGCCTCTATAAGGCAAGGTTCAAGGAGAAGGTGACACTTACCTGGGATATCGCTCCCTCGCTGGTGTTGACGGAGACGCTGGTTCCTTCCTTCTTTCTTCAACCCTTGGTTGAGAATTCCTTCAAGCACGGCCTCGGTCCGAAAGAGAGTTCCGGCAGCGTTTGGCTCACCTTGGAAGAGAAGGATGGTATCCTTTTCGTACAGGTCAGGGATGATGGGGTGGGGATGAAGAAAGTGGACTTGGAGGCGCTTCGTTCACGGCTGCTTGACTCTCCGGTTACCGGAGAGCATATAGGTTTGTATACCGTCGCCGCTCGATTGAAGCTGCTGGATGCCCGGTGTTCCCTGGAGGTGAGTTCTGAGGAAGGATGCGGAACAACAATCTCGATAGAAATGCCGTTGGTTCTGAAAAAGGAGGAGGAAGAGGATGATCAAGATACTGATAGTTGATGACGAAAGTGTCGAACGAGAGCTTCTGTATAAAATACTCTCATCCAATCTCCTCCTGGAACTGTATCAGGTGGAAAATGGGCGGTTGGCCGTCACGTATGCCTCCCTGTACGATGTGGATGTTGTTCTTATGGATATTGAGATGCCGGCCCTCAACGGTTTGGAAGCCGCCCAAAGGATTCTGGCGGACAAGCCCTCATGCCGCATTATTTTCATAACAGCCTACAGTGTATTTTCCTACGCCCGTGAAGCTGTAAAGCTGGGGGCCATCGACTATATTCTCAAACCTGTGGATAAGGAGGACGTGCTGAGGGCTGTTAAGCGGGCGATCAGCCAGGTGGAAGCCGAACGACAGCTGAAAGCTGTTCGTCCTCCTGAAGGCGATTGTCTGGAAGAGGATGAGGTTACCGACAAAGCCTCCCTGATGATGGCCAAGGTAAAGAAATATCTGGAACACAGCTACATGAACTACGACCTCTCATTGGATTCGGTTAGCAGCCTGCTCAATATCAATGCATCGTATCTGAGCTGCATCTTCAAGCGTTGCACCGGGGTCAATTTCCTCGATTACATCACAAACCTCAGAATTTCGGCGGCAAAGGACTATTTATGCGATCCCTTCAAGTCGGCATCGGAGATCGCCTCGATGGTCGGCTATGACAGCTCAAGTTACTTCACCCGCGCCTTCAAGAAAAATACAGGGCTTACCCCAACCGAATACCGAAGACAGGTAAGTGGGGGCATGAGAAGATGAAAAAAGTCCTTTTTGTTGTATTGGTGCTGATCTGCATCTTCTTTGCCTGTCGCAAGGAAGAGCAGAGCCATCCCGAGTTGGTGCTCCGTTATGCCGAAAACCAGAGTCCCGGCTATCCCACTGTTGAAGCGGCTGCATATATGGCTGAATTGGTTAAGGAGCGGACCGGAGGGAGAATCGAGATCAGGATCTATCCCGATAGTGTGTTGGGGTCGGAGAACAGTGTGATGGAGCAGATGACCTATGGGGGCATCGATATGTCACGTTTCTCTCTGGGCACGCTCTTCCGTTTCTTTCCCGAACTCTGGACGCTCCAACTGCCTTATCTGTACACCGACAGCGAACATATGTGGAGGGTCCTTGACGGGGAAATCGGTGACATGTATCTGCGTGATATGTCGGGCAAGGGTACTATCGGCTTGGCTTGGTACGATGCCGGAGCCAGGAGTTTTTATACAAGAACCCCGATTTTCAGCTTTGCTTCTCTTCAGGACCTCACGATAAGGGTCCAGGAGAATGACATGATGAGCCGCACCATCGAGCTGCTTGGTGCCGAGGCTGTGCAGATTCCCTATGGGGATGTCTATTCTGCACTGCAGAAACTACGAATCGATGGGGCGGAGAACAACCTTCCCAGCTATGTGTTCATGGACCACAACCAAGCGGCTCCTTATTTCTATCAGGATGAGCACTTCCGGCTACCTGAAGTCGTGATGATAAGTGCCGATGCTCAAAAGAAAGTATCCGCCATCGACCCCGGCTTTGTTGAGATTATCGAAGCGTGTGCAAGGGAGAGCGGGGTATATGAGCGAAAACTCTGGCAGGAAGAGGAAAACCGGGCGTATGAGAAGGCGGTGCAATCAGGAGTCAAATTCATCATTCCCAGTGATGAGGACATGCTTGCGTTGAAGGAAGCCATGGAGCCGCTTTACCGTGAGCTGGGACAGAAGGAACGAGAAATTGTTGAAAGGATTAGAGATATCTAGATTTTTCAATTTTTTGGATAGATTGTATTTTCTTTGACTTCACCTTGTGCACGTGATTTTCCTGATTTACATTTTTCATGTACCTGTGGTAAACAGGTCGAATTTCTATTAGGAGGCTCCTATGAAACGTGTAATGGTAATTCTTTTGGCACTCTTGCTCTGTTCTTCCATGGCATTTGCCGCTGGTTCGCAAGAGAGTACTACTGCTGCTCCCGCAGCTGAAAAAAATGTAAAGCTTGTCTATGCCGAGGTTAATCCTCTTGACAGCATCGTTGGCAAGACCGGCGTCTATTTCAAGCAGCAGGTCGAAAAACTCAGTGGTGGTACGGTGACCATCGACATCCAGGCTTCCGGTGTTCTTGGTTCTGAGAACGACGTACTGGACTCCATCCTTGGCGGCGGTACCTCGATCGACATGTCCAGAATTTCTGCATTTGCGCTCACCAGTTATGGTGCCGAGAAGTCCAAGCTTCTCTCAATCCCCTTCACCTTCGAGAACAGGGCTCACTTCTGGGCTTTCGCCAATTCCGACCTGGCTCCCGAATTCCTTAATGAACCCCAGACCATCGGTCTTCCCATCCGCGGTGTTTTCTATGGTGAGGAGGGTTTCAGACACTTCTTTACTGTAAAGAAAGTTGCAAAGATGAGTGACCTCAAGGGCTTGAAGCTTCGCGTATCCAACGACCCCGTTATGAACGGCATGGTAAGAGGCCTTGGTGCTTCTCCGACCGTAGTATCCTTTGGTGAGCTCTACTCCGCTTTGCAGACCGGTGTTGTCGACGGCGCCGAGCAGCCGATTGCAAACTACAAGGCCAACGCTTTCCAGGAAGTTGCTCCCACCATGATTCTTGATGGCCACACCCTTGGAGCCATCCAGGTTGTCATCACCGACAACGCTTGGAACAAGCTTTCCGAGAAGCAGAGAAGCGCCATCATGGAAGCCGGTAAGCTTGCACAGGCATACAATGCCGAGATCAGCGAGAACGCAGAGAACGAAGTTCTTGCAGCACTCAAGGCTGAGGGTACAAACATTGTTGAAGTTCCCAACAAGGCTGAATGGGCTGCAGCCAGCAAGGCAGTGATTGATGAGAATACCAAGAGCCAGGCAGCTTTGTATCAGAAGATTGTTGCTTTGAAGTAAGGGTTTTAAGTCAAGCTATGGGTGGGATTGGAGTTACAATCCCACCTTTCAAGTCTCAGGAGAGTAACCATGTCAAAGTTCTTTGCAACCATGGACAAGATAAAACATGCGTATGACTGGACAGACAGGATTGTACTGATAATCTGCAAACTCTTGTTGATTGCCGACATCCTGATTACCAGCTATGCGGTAGCCGGGCGTATGTTCAATCAGTACATCCCATTCCTCAAGGATCCTGCTTGGTCGGAAGAGGTTGTATTGACCTGTATGTCCTATATGGCTGTTCTTTCAGCCGCCCTAGCCATCAGGCGGGGTTCCCATATCAGGATGACGGCATTTGACAAGTACCTCCCCAAGCGTACAATCAAGTTCCTCGACATCCTTTCCGATGTCGCTGTCCTGAGTCTCGGGTTGATCATGCTTTTTGTCGGCTGGCGATATGCAACGACACTAGGTGGCAGGGGGTTCTATGTTTCCATTCCCTGGCTCAGCCGTTTCTGGATGTATTTCCCTGTACCTCTCGCCGGACTTGCCATGATTATTTTTGAGCTGGAGTCTCTGTACAACCATTTGAAGTCCTTCTTTATGAAGGAAGAGGAGAAGGCTTGATGGACGCAAACAGTATTGCAATTCTGATTCTTTTGGGAAGCTTCTTTATCATGATCTTCCTTCGTTTTCCTATTGCGTATGCAGTAGGGCTTTCTTCTGTGTTCTGTATGCTCTTTCAAGGCAACAGCCTCAATGACATCTGCCGGCTCATGGTCAAGGGCATCAGCTCGTTCTCGCTCATGGCGGTTCCTTTCTTCATCACCATGGGTGTGCTGATGGGCTCTGGCGGAATATCGGATAAACTCATCTCACTTGCCAATGCGTGTGTAGGCTGGATGAGGGGTGGCCTTGCCCAGGTGAACATTGTAGCTTCCTACTTTTTCGGAGGTATTTCGGGCTCTGCTGCTGCTGACACTGCTTCCCTTGGTTCCATCCTGATTCCCATGATGGTCAATGAAGGGTATGATGCCGATTTCTCCACCGCAGTTACGATAACCAGTTCCTGTGAGGGGCTGCTTGTGCCTCCCAGCCACAACATGGTCATCTATGCAACCACCGCAGGTGGGATTTCTGTAGGAAGCCTCTTTCTTGCCGGGTATCTTCCAGGGGCGCTGCTAGCCATCACCTTGATGATCGGATCCTACATTTTTGCTGTTAAGCGAGGTTATCCCAAGGGGGAAAAGTTCAGTCTCAAGAACTTTTTTGTGCAATTGGGAAAATCCTTCTGGGCTTTGGCAGCCGTCATCATCGTAGTTATCGGTGTAGTAGCAGGTTTCTTTACTGCTACTGAATCGGCGGCCATTGCGGTTATCTACTCCCTTATCGTCTCAGTCTTCATCTACAAGGGTTTGACTTGGAAGGGCGTTTGGAAGGTGCTGGATGATTGCGTTGGAACTTTGGCAATTGTGCTTATTCTCATTGCTACCTCCTCGGTTTTCGGTTACTGCCTGACCACTCTTCATGTTCCTACTCTTGCTGCCCAAGCGATCACAAACCTTACCAGCAACAGGATTCTTTTGATCCTTCTGTTGAACATTATATTGCTGATTCTGGGTGCTATCATGGACATGGCTCCGATCATCCTCATTGCTACCCCGATACTGTTCCCGATTGCAACCGGTGTTTGCGGTCTTGATCCCATTCAGTTCGGCATCATGGTGGTACTCAACTGCGGTATCGGCCTCTTGACTCCTCCTGTAGGAGCGGTTCTTTTCATCGGTTCAGCTGTTGGAAAGATCTCCATGGAGCGGGTTGTAAAGGCAACGCTTCCGTTCTATATCTGTATGATTGTAGCGTTGTTGTTGGTCTCGTTCATTCCTGAGATCAGTTTGTTCCTGCCTCAGGTTGTAGGAGGATATGTCCCTGTCGGGGTATAACAGGTTGCATCCAGCATCTTGTGTCGATGAGCCGGAGGTAATGCTCCGGTTCATTTTTTGCAGGTCTTTGTTGCTTCCCGCCCTGCTAAAGCCCTAATCCCTGCTGAATAAGGTGTGAGAGGGTTTCCATTCCCTGTCTGGT
>JBFWKK010000087.1:0-7418 GCA_050252715.1 Sphaerochaeta sp.
CCAAGAAAAAAGATTACGAGGACTGAATCTATCCAACCATATATCTGTTGTTCTCGTGAAGTAATAAAAGCTTGCTTCTGAATAAGTTGCAAGCTTTTTTACGTATTTCTGCTGTCAAAGTCAGGTTACCAAGGAACAGGAGTCCTGGGCCTGATCATCTCCGTACTCCTGATGCTCTTGCTCCTGCTGATCCCCTTCTCGCCAGAGAAGGAGTCATTATGAGAAGTGAAGAACTGAGACAGAGGAAAGAGGCCATCCTCAGCTTGCTTACCCAGTTGCAACAGCATGCTGAATTCCTTAAAGAAGAAACACAGGCCATCGCCCCTTCCTGCAGCCTCGGGAGGGTGACCAGAATGGAAGCAATTGGAGAGCAAGCAATCACCTCACACGCCCAGCAGTTGAATCAGAAGCGAATCATTGCCCTGGAAAATGCCTTGCAACGCATTGAAAGAGGCACCTACGGCATCTGCATCCGCTGTCACCAGGAAATCCCTTTAAAAAGGCTTGAGATGGTACCTGAAGCACTGCTCTGCGTCCAGTGTGCTGAGAAGAAACGCCATTAGCTAGACCAAATGGAGAGAACTTCTCCCATCCGCACCGGTTTCTACTTGGTAGGAGCAGAAGCTGAGACCATGGTCTTCTGCAATCTGTGAACACTCCTCATAGCCATCCTTGAGCAAGGTTGCAGCGTGGGCATCGCTATGCGTCACCACCTGGAGTGGGTACTCACTTGCAAGCTCCCAGAACGGAGAAAGGGGATAGGAGTAACGCCAACCATTTTCATCCTGCACCTTACGCTTACGCATTCCATTTGCATTGATCTCCAACGCAACATTGTGCTCGACAGCGCAGGCAATGATCGCCCTGCTGCAAGCCTCAGTCTCAGCATCCCATTTTGGGTAATAGTAGCCAAAGAGGTCAGGATGTGCTCCAAAGAGAAACAAGCCTGAGGAGAGCGCCTGACAGTAGAGATCGGTGTAGGTGGCAAGGTCCTTCTTACTGAGGGGATTCCAAAAGACGGAGAACTCACGTTCCGAATCCCTTGAAAGGTCGTGAATTGCACAAATGAGGTAGTCGACTCGATCAGAGACCTCCTCATAGTACTCCTTGTACACATCCAGGTAGTCGCACTCATAGCCGGTGAGTACGGTAAGCCCTTCTGGGGATTCTTGCTTTGCAATCGAGCAATCCCGCTCATAGGCATCCATCTGCGAGTAGTCCATCCGGCTGCGACTCCACCTGTGGTCAGGAACTGGACAGTGCTCGCTCATGCCGAGCACTTTGAGCCCTTTCTGCCCAGCAACATGGACGTATTCTGAGACGGTGCCACTTCCGTGGCCACAATAAAAGCTATGGGTATGGAGGTTTACCACCTCTTGGGTATAGGTTTGTATTTGCATGATTCTTAGTCTGTAAGTATCAGAAATATTGCCTCTTTGTGCAACACCTCCAGAAGCAAGAAAAATTCTTCCCTTTCTTGTCATTTTTCCATCCCAAGTCATTGACTCACCCGGGGAAATACCTAATTATGGGGCTGACTTTCCAAGGAGGCTCTCATGCTGCCATGCAGTACACATCTCCAGTCTCTTTGCCTCTCCACTCCAGCCTAGAATCCCCTAGCAGCCTTCAACTAGGCATAGGGTTATCACCGATCCAGGGAATGGCGTATGCTGACCTGGACGGGTAGCTATCTTTTCTTGTAGGAGGTTTAGCCATGAGCAAACCTGCCAAACACGGTACCATCATCTTGCTGACCATCATCAGCATGCTCGCCCTATTGAGTTGTGAAAAAACCGATACGTCTGAAAGCAAGAGCACCGGAAGCAAGCTCTACGTATACAACTGGTCCTACTATACCCCTGACTCAGTGATCGCCTCCTTTGAAGAGGAGTTTGGTGTAGATGTGATACTCGACTACTTTGCCTCAAATGAGGAGATGTTCACCAAGCTGATGGCTTCCTCCGGAGCAGGCTATGATGTTATCTTTCCCAGTGGCGACTACGTCTCCATCATGAAGAACCTCGACATGCTGGAAAAACTGGACACCTCCAAGATGGACAATCTGCAGTACATCTCCCCCCTGGCTCTACAGAAGGCTACTTATGACC
Organism: Sphaerochaeta sp.; assembly: GCA_050252715.1. Classification (GTDB taxonomy): domain Bacteria; phylum Spirochaetota; class Spirochaetia; order Sphaerochaetales; family Sphaerochaetaceae; genus Sphaerochaeta. Next base: position 2,109 of record JBFWKK010000087.1, read on the forward strand.
CAGCAATGGAATACTCGGTTCCCTACTACCTGGGAGCAAGCGGAATTGCAGTGAACACAGAGATGGTCAAGGAGTATGAGAAGAGCTGGAACATCTTCTCTGATACTCGTTACAAGGACCGCATGGTCATGATGGACGATATGAGAGAGGTTCTCGGCGATGCCCTGGCCTTCCTGGGCTACTCAGTGAATACCACCAATCCAGATGTGCTTGAGGAAGCAAGGATACTGGTAAACGAGCAGTGGAAACCCAACTTGGTCAAGTTCGATGCAGAGGGTTTTGCAAAGGCATTTGCCAGTGGCGAGTATTGGATCGCCCATGGCTATGCTGAGGCGATCTTTGAGGAGTTGCAGGAGAGTCAGTGGCAGAAGGTTGACTTCTTCCTCCCTGAGGACGGAGGTCCGATGTACATCGACTCCATGTGCATCCCCAAGGGAGCAAGGAACTATGATCTTGCCCTCCAGTTCATCAACTACATCCACAAGCCGGAGAACTATGCACAGTTCCTTGACCGATTCCACTTCCCCTCATCGGTCAACACAGAGGCTGAGCAGTACCGCACCACTACACCCTTCTATACAGTCGAAATGCTGGAGAACTATGAGTTGAAAGAGGACCTGGGTGCAAATCTTGAAATGTATAATGAGGCATGGCAGAGCATCCGCTATGTCGATTGACCTGATCTTGGCTTAGAGGGTACAGTCACAGGTAAGCGGAGGTCTCTATGCAAAGCTTTACCCACGACACCTACCTTTCCCCCTTCTCCTGGCGCTATGCAAGCGAGGAAATGCGAACCGTTTTCAGTGAAAAGCATAAGCGAATGCTTCTGAGACAGGTTTGGGTTGCCCTTGCAAGCGCCCAGAGGAAAGCCGGCTTGGTCAGTGAGGAACAACTTACTGAGCTTGTTGCCCACCAAGAGGATATCGATATCGAGAGAGCCAGTGCGATTGAATCAGAGATCCACCATGACCTGATGGCGGAGATCAAGACCTTCGCCGAACAGTGTCCCTCAGCTGGCTCGATCATCCACCTGGGAGCAACCAGCATGGATATCCTGGACAACATGGATGCCATGCGCCTAAAGCAGGCACTCACCCTGATCATAGAGAAAACCAAGACCCTGCTCTCCCTCTTCCTTGAAAAGATGGAGAGCTATGCAGATACTCCTTGCATGGCATTTACCCATATCCAACCTGCTGAACCTACCACGGTGGGCTATCGCTTTGCCCAGAGTGCGCAGGACCTCAAGGAGGACTTGGAAGGACTTATTGCTGTGGAGGCATCAATTCGTGGCAAGGGTATGAAAGGGGCCGTTGGTACCAGTGCAAGTTATACTGAACTGCTCAAGGATCGAGGGATCTCTGCGATCGAGATGGAAGCGTTGGTCATGCAAAAGCTCGGTCTGAAGGCATTCACTGCCGCTACCCAGGTCTATCCACGCAAGCAGGACTACCGTGTGGGAACTGCAATAAGCTCCCTGGCCTGCACGCTCTACAAGTTCTTCATTGACTTCCGCCTGCTCCAAAGCCCCCCCATCGGAGAGTGGAGTGAACCCTTTGGGGCAAAGCAGGTAGGATCTTCTGCCATGCCATTCAAGCGAAACCCGATAAACAGCGAGAAGATCGACAGTCTCTGTCGCTATATCTCCTCTCAGAGTGAGGTACTCTGGCAGAATGCTGCATCCACCCTCCTTGAGCGTACCCTGGATGACAGTGCCAACAGACGCCTTGTTCTTCCCGATATGTTCCTTGCAATGGATGAAGTGCTTGCTACCGCAAACAAGGTGGTTGCTGGAATGCAGATTCACCTGACCGGCATCGAACGCAACCTTGAAACCTACGGTATTTTTGCGGCAAGCGAGCGCCTTTTGATGGAGCTTGGTCGCCAAGGAGCCAACCGCCAGGAGATGCATGAGCTTATCAGGGAGTACAGCCTGAAAGCATGGGAGGAGGTACAGGAGGGAAAACCAAACACCTTGAAAACCATGCTCACCGAGGATAAGACAATCCTCTCTTACCTATCCAAGGACGCTGCTCTCAGGACCTTGGATGCAACCCAGTACCTAGGAGACAGTGCCCAGAGGACACGAATGGTTGCCAAGGAGATAGCAAAGCTCCTCAACCAATGACGATAAGGCCGGTAAATATCAGATAGTAGATTGCCATACGAGGAAAGCGGATCAGGCTTGCCAGGAAGAAGTGGTGCACCTTCAGTTCCAAAATACCTGCCACGGTGCAGATAGTGGAAAATGGAAGCGGCGTCAATCCACTGATGACAATCGCCCAGATACCGTACTTGGTGATAATCTGCTCGGTATGGGTCCCCGATTGCTTGAGCACCCACTTCCTGAAGATAGGGATCAATCCAACAAGACGACCAAAGAGATAGGCACAGAAGGCCCCTGCAACCGAACTTGCACCCATGACCAGGATGGCAAGAGCAGGGTGCCACTCCATAACAAATGGCCACATCAAGTCAACCGAAAGAGGAAGCACGAACAAGTCTACGATAAAGACGTAGATTGCTACCCCATGCACCCCGAAATTCTCGATGAACTGCTGTACAACGGCATTCTGATCCCAACCTGAAAGTCGATAGTACCTGAGTCCGATGAAGTACATGCCGAAGATGAAGAGCATCAGGAGGAAGGTGCGCAGTAAAAGCTTCCGTACATCCAGCGATCCATCCTTCTTGAGATAGGTCTCCTTCTTGAAGAGGGCTTTCACACAGGGAGGCATTTTCATACCAGGAAATCCTTGAATGTCTGGAGCAAGAGGAGTCCTTCCCCACTGCCCACTCCCTGATACAAGGGGGGTTTTCCTCCTCCCTTGCCATTGATGGTGGAGAGTAGTGCTTGGCGATGCTTGGAGAAATCGAGCAAGCTTGCCGCCTTTCCATTCAGTGCAATGAGCCACAGCACTTGATCCCCACTGATCTGTACTGCGCACAGCGCCAGATCCTCCACAGAAGCAGCAGCCTTGCCAATATCCTTCAGAACAAGGTTCTCCTCAACTTCCCAGAGGACAACCGGGATGTCATCCCTATACAATGCCTGATCGATACGCCTCTTCAATTCCACTTCTGCTAAACGTTCATTGCACTTCTTCAGCGCACTCTTATCAGAAGAGGCCTGGGCAAGAGCCCTGCCAGATGTCTCAACTAGGTCTTCCACAGGAGAAGAGAAGAGAGAGCCCAGCTGTTCAACAATACGCTCTTTTTTACGTATCTCCTCCCGGGCGATTGCCCCTATGGAAAAGATCATGCGTACATGACCGCGGATCATCTCCTGTCCTTCATAGTGGAAGAAATCTATCTCCTTGGTGTTTGCAACGTGCAGCCCCCCACAGGCCACGGTATCCAGATCATCCACCACCACGAGTCTCACCCCGTCTCCTTCCACCTTGATGGATCTCCTTAAATCAAGGGCTTGTGCACGCTCCTGGGTATGGACCTCATAGGTTACAGACTTTGCCTCGCGTACACTCTGGTTTACCAGATCCTCCAAAGCATAGCAGACAGACAGCGGTATTTCTTTCTGATCAGTCTCAATGGTGAGAAAGCGCTGGCCCTGATGAACACTTACAGTCCCTATCGTAAAGTGGTGGAACAACAGACCGCTTGCCACATGCTGGGCGGTATGCATCTGCATGTAGTGGTAGCGGTGCTCCCAATCAAGGACAATCTCCACGGTCTCTCCAACCGAGAAGTCAGGATCTGCCACCTTGTGATAGATGGTGTGATCAGCATCCTTGGTGGTATCCAAGAGGGGTTTTCCTGCGATGGTTCCTTTGTCCCCTGCCTGACCTCCCCCTTCGGGGTAGCAGATGGTCCGGTCCAGGACCACCCCTTTTTCTGTTATGGCTGCAACAACGGCGTTGAGGGTACGTCGATAGGGTTCTTCATAGTAGATAGGTTTTGAATGCATATTCAGTCCTTTTTTGTCCAATTGAGTGGTATCTGGTCATCCACCGGCAGGGCTGTATTTGCCACTGGAAGGTGGAACCTATATTTGATTGCAATCAGCCGTATGAGGAAGACCAATCCACTTGCTATCATAAATTTGCCAAAGAGTCCCATTTCGGTCAACTCAAGAAGGAGATAGGCGATTCCTCCAAGGAGACTCGCAGTTGCATAGAAGTCGCTGGTAAGGACGGTGGGGATTGATCGGCTCATGACATCGCGAACCACTCCACCCCCTACTGCAGAAAATACACCACAGAGCACCTGACCAACCGGCCCAATTCCGTACATGGCACCCTTGGCAACTCCAAGTGCGGTAAAAACCCCCAAACCAAGGGAGTCGGCAAAGAGGATGACCCTCCATCTTCCTACAAACTTTGGTGCAAGGAAGAATACGGCAAGCCCTGTCCCTACGCAGATGAGGATATAGGAACTGTTTGAGAGTGCTGCAACGGGGGTTGCCCCGATTGCTGCATCCCTGAGCATTCCTCCTCCAACCCCTACGGTGCAGGCAAAGACCACAACCCCAAGAATGTCGAGCTTGAGTCTCACTCCTTTCACGGCTCCGGTGATGGCGAAGATGAAGGTACCAAATAGGTCAAAGATGTAGATGATGTGTTGCTCCAATTCCATGGGTTGAGGGTACCACCAAACCATGACTTGTCCAAGATGGAGAACTGTACTATCTTTACTAAGGTCTGGAGGAACTAGTTATGGCAATAATAAAATCTGCATGGGAATTGGCCTTGGAAAAGACAGAGAACTTACAGGCCGACCCTGAAAAACTCAAGAAAGATCAACTCGTCAAGGAGGGCAGACAACTTGCGGCAACCTTCCTCATGGATATAGATGCCACCGCGGAGGGAACAAAAAAGCAGTATGACTCCTACACAGGCAAGCAGAAGGATGCTGTCAAGGAGGGGATGGCCCTCACATTCCTGAGCAATCTCTCTCTTCCACGCAACGCTGCCTACAAGGATTCCTTCTCCAAGGTACTGGAGCTTGGTTCAATGCTCGGCAATGGCAATGAAGAGCTGAAGGAGCTGCTCGGCCAGATAGAAGGGTTCTTCTCTCAATATCTGGAAAACCAGGAGGATCTGGTGGAGCGAATGAAACAACAGTTTGCGCCCCATCTCCAGCAGAAGCAGGCCCAGCTGCAACAGCAGTATGGACCAAACTTCACCCTCCGCCCTGAACAGGACCCAGAGTTCATGAAGCTCCTGGACAAGCAACTGGGGCAGTTGGATGAGCAATATACCAACATCCTGAACCAGGTGAAGGACCAGATCAAGCAGATTCTGGGCGTCGCATAGGACTTGCAAACAGCCTGATAGAGAAAGCCTTCCGTTT
>JBFWKK010000088.1:0-7241 GCA_050252715.1 Sphaerochaeta sp.
AGTCAAAGAGGAAGCTTGCGATCAGGCCCGTCTTACCCTCAGGGGCTGCGCTGCTGTCGTTGAGAACCGGAATCGAAATCTCATAGGTGTTGAGACGACAGAAGGAGTCCAACCAGGAGTAAAAGGCCTCTCGCTTGAGTGTCTCCCACCCTTGCAGTAGAGATGCAAGCTCACTGCGATGCAGCTCTCCCAACCCGTTCCGGGAGGGGGTATAGAAGAAATGGCCTTCTGATATTGCGTGGAAATACTCTGGGGGAAGGTCCACAGCCAAGAAGAGCGTGAAGACAGACTCGGCCCCACGGCTTGCAAGCACCTGCTCCTTCTCCTTGAGCATCTTTTGCGTTATGGACTTTGGAAACGTATCCCAGGTAGTTATTCGGTAGAGGTGCTTCACATCAGCACACCAGATAAGCTTGTCATAGGGATATGCATTCCCCGCCGAATCAACAAGCACCTTGCGAGAAGCATCCAAACCCACCACTTCCGTCTCAGTCCGTACCTCAGACCCCAGCTCCTCCAAGCGTGACTGCAGAGCAGCAGGAATTCGTCCCACTCCCCCTTTGGGATAGAAGTAGTCAGGGTAGAGGGAGAAATAACTCATGGCGAAGAAGGCGGGGGTTTTCTTGAAGAAGTGCTGGGAGATGATATCCCGAAGGGAGTCGTTGCCGATCAACTTTCCCAAAAACACTTCCATGGGCATTTGCATCCGCATGATGGCAGCTCCGGTGGCCAGAAAGCGGAAGATCCAGACGATGAAGGTGGTCAGAAAGTAGCTCAGGTCGCGCTTGGCATCCTTGAAGAACGGGCTGTCACTGCCGAAAAGCACCTGCATGTACGTATCGTACTTGCCGATGACCTTGATGACTTTCTCCACATCCTCGGTGCTCTCTGGATAGAGCTCCTTGAGCAGTTTCGCATAGGAGGCAAGACTCTCTTGGGAGTCAGCTGTGATGATCCTATCCTCAACACCCAGGGAAACCCTGCTGGGAAACAACGGCAGATCAAGGCCAAGCTCTGCAAGCATGGGTTTGATCATGCCGGCATTCTCGGTGGCCCGGATTCCACCATCGAAGAGAAAGCCATCCCGCACAAAGGAGTTCACCAACCCACCGCAGATTGCTTGTTTCTCAAGCACCAGTACCTTGTGGCCGCGCATGGCCAGCGAAGTTGCTGCAGTCAGGCCCGAAATACCGGCGCCTACGATGACGATTCTCTGCTGTGGCATAGGAAATCCTCCTTGAAAACCAGAATAGCATGATTTTTCAAGAACTGAGAGCATCATTCAAACATACGGATCATTCTGAACATGCCCAATCAATATGTTTTACACGAATTATCCTTGCCAGTTTATACTAAATATAGTATCACGATACTGCACGATTTCAGTTGAATGCCATAGAATTGCATGTGCTCATTGATATTCACGGGTTCGTGATCCACTTGATTTGGAGGAGGTACTCCATGATGAAGATTGATGATTATCTGAATCTTCCCTATACACTTGAGCTGAAGAAAGAAGAAGATGGATCCTATTTTATTGCTGTCAAAGAACTGGAGGGTTGCTTTTCAGTTGGTGATACTGCTGAAAAAGCTCTTGCAATGATAGAAGATGCAAAACGAGCATGGATCGAATTCAGTATGGAAAAGGGCCTTCCTATTCCTAAACCTGAAGATCCAGCTTCAAAATCGTATAGTGGACGGTTCGTGGTACGAGTTACTCCTACATTACACCGAAAGCTCTCCCTTCAGGCCAAAGCAAATAAGGTAAGTTTGAACTATCTTGTCTCAGAAATTCTTTCTGGGAAATGCGCTGTTATAGAGACACAAGAACGAGCCATTGATTCATTTGTAGAAGCATATGCGAAAAATTCACATGACCATACACAAAATGAATAACAAGAATGAACACTCTTATTTACTCGCTTGGCGATAAACAGGAAGCTCATTCCCCAGAAGCAAATACTCCTCATCAAACCCATTTTTTCGATAGAACGCGATGGCTCGGGTGTTCTCTTTCATCACTCCCACCTCCAACTCATCCATGCCTGCCTCCTTGGCTACCGAGAAGGCATGCTCAAGCAGGGCTTTTCCTATCTGCCGGTTTCGGAACTCCTTCTCCACCACCAGTTCATTCACCAACGCAGTGCCTTTCCTGTGGAAAAACGATCGGTAAAGTACCAAGGAGATGAAACCAATCACCTGACCATCCATGCAAGAGACAAAGCTTTGGTATACCTCTGGATGCTCTTGCATCGCCTGATAGTGTTCCAAGGCTTTCTCTTCGCTGATCTCAAACACCTCACCCAAGTCCTCGGCCAATTGTTCGATGAGCTTGCGAATGGAAGGAAGATCCTCTTCGGTGATACACCGTATACCTGTCATGCGACAATCCTCCGGACGTTCGTGTTTCTTTGGGAGACAAGAGGACTCCATACATCCCCAATCATGGGCTCAGTCCTCAGTAAACGCAATCTCAACTTCAGCTTTTGCATAAGTCTCGACTCTCGCGTGAATATCCACCTCATTCACAAACCAGTTGTTTGCCCTGCAAAGCTGCATGAATTCCGAAATACGGTTCACCCCACCAAGCTCACGTAACGTGACGACAACTCCGAAATGCAAACCTTTGCCGAATTTGCTTTCCAGGCGTTCCTTGGTTTTGATGTTGACTCCCCAGTTCGGAGATGATGCATTGAGCCGTTTGCGAGGATAGTTCCGAGACTTGCCCCCTTCAGATATATATTTGACATTATCCCATTTCCGGTATCGCTCCCGTACATCCTTCTCAAACAATGCATGCGGGGCATCATCACCTTGCAGGTTATTGTCAATGGTTTTTATCTTCCCTTTCTTATCCATCCGTCCAAAGTGAAGATCCATCTCAGTATCCGTATAGTCAACTCCCTGCAGACGTGAACATTTCGGGAAATAGCATAAAGTCGCTTTGGCAATATAAGGAAACTGCTCTTTGTATATGGGGACTGGAATGGAGTATGCATAAGTCTGGTATGCTTCAGAGATTCCGTGAATTACAAACTTGATCTCATCATTTCCTGTTGTCAGGATATCTGAGATATGGGTGGGTACCCGACCGAAACCCACAAGATCCTGATACGTGGCATCTACATTCCAACCAGCAGAAGCGTCGAGAAGCAGGGCTTTGGCTACTTCTCGGGAGAAACCCATGATATGGATCAGATATGCCAGCTTGCGGGCTACCCAGGGTGCAGCATAGGAGGTTCCCATCACTTTCACCCTACCCCTGCTGGAATAGACAACCATACCATCCTCTCGATCCCCGCCGAAGGTGGCTGCATCCGGCTTTTTATAGAAATGCAAGACAGGTCCTTTGCGAGAATACTCCACAGGGCTTCCAGACAGTGAAACAGCATTGACCACCACAGAATTAAGAGAGTCGGCAGGGGCACCTATCCTTGGAAAATCTCTATGACGATCACGATTATTGGTTCCCGCTACCACAAAGATGATATCTCTCTCAAATTGAAGTTCATCGAGAAGAGCCGCCTCTGGTGATATGAAATTTGGTTCTATCTCCAATGGAGAGCCAAGGGACAAGTTCCACACCTTGATGTCCTTGTTCGTCTCAACGATGGACAGTATCAATTTCATGAGGTTAAGGGAGCTGTTTTTATCGTGCTTTGCAATCCCAAAATGACGAACCCGAAAGCGACCGCATCCATCATCCAAATGCGCGTTCAAAGCAGGTCCATCAACAATAAGGGAAGAGATTGCTGTCCCATGCTCGTAATCCGCTTGCTCAATGAACTCAGGGTCAACCATACAGGTAGAATCGACCCATGAGGAAAAGTAGGCTTTTTCGTCAAAGAGCGTGTCGATAACCCCGATAACAGGTTCGTCCAGAGGCTGGGGGATTGAAAATGCGGAAGCAGGGCCAGAACTATCGCCATCAATCAGTGCTCCAATCCTTCCCATATCAGGCACAGCCATCGCCACCAAGTATGGGGCTTCATTGATGATTCTTCTGTACTGGTCGGGTGTGACCATCCAGGTTACTTCATCCAGGGCCCTGACGGTTTGGTTTTGCATCCCCAGTCTCCGAAGGATTTCATTACGGCTGAGTCCTGTATCATAGAGTGTGATGATCTGGCTTTCTGAGATAGCCTCTGTGCGCTCCTCAACTGCAAAGCAATCAAGATAATATGCATCCTTGATGATGCTGCAAAATGGTGACTTTTTCATCCCATGTTCAGAGAGGATCTCTTCCTGATGTGTTTTCCTGCTCAGTTCAGCGGGAGTTGGATCCCTTTTGAGATATGCTTTGACATACTCCTTATTGGCACTCAAAATAACCATTTGCTCAGCAGAAATTCGGTTCTCAAAACCACTTTTCAGAATGGACAGGACACGCTCAAGCCGCTGTATGCCATTAAGAAGAGCATCAACATCAACACAGTGGGTAATGATGTGTCTTGGGTGCACTTCTGCTGAGAATTTGGCGCCGACGATTGTCGTATTCGGTGTTTCAGAACCATTTGCAAGAATAGCCCCCATTCGGTTGCTTTTGGCCACAACATCCTTGTAATGAAGTGACACCAATGGCTTGAACAGCCTTCGCTCTTCCGTCCAATAGCGTCGGACACCATCAAGGGAGGTAATCAGCCGTTCGATATCGGAAGCATCAACACTCCCATTCCTAGGCAGTGTTGCTGCCCCAGGTTTGGATGGATTGGGAGCCTGATTGAATTTCCCCTTCAGTTCAAGCACCTTGTTCATCGCTTCTCCTCCACCAGGATACGTGAAACCCGACTCTTTGAGACTTTGGAGAGAATCTCAATGTCACGTACCGAGAATCCCAATGTCTGGAGTTCCTTATATCCCCCTGAGAAAGTGGGTAGCGTTTGCTTGAACAATCGTGCAAGGTAGTCAAACTCATCGTTCGGATTACTGAAAGCGATAGCCGTCTTGATAAGGTTCTTCAATTCCCCTGGATACGGGATGGGATCCAATAATGCTATGATTTTCCTAAACAGCCGAATATTCCTGCCCTGGAACTTGAATTGCTGCAGCAAACTCTCAAGCATGATATCAGCAATCTCCTGCAAATCCTCCCTGGTATACCGGTTGAAGTCGATTACATTATCAAACCTACGGATCAGAGCACGATCGAACGAGGCAAACAAATTTGTCGTAGCAAGCAAGACAATCCTATTGTTAAGGGTATCAAGCCCCTTCAGTACAGCGGAGGTTGCCCTTCCCATCTCCCTGAGGTCATTGGTATTGGTTCTATCGAGTGCTATGGAGTCAAGTTCATCAAAAAGGATGATGATTTGCTCAGGATAGGGAACCTCATTGATTTCAGTAAACAATTGGGCAATATTCTTGGATGTCTGACCCATTTTGCTGTCTACCAATACATCAAAATCCACCACATAAAGCTGACGATTGAGAATCCTTGCCAATTGTTTTGCGCTTTCAGTCTTCCCGGTACCGGGAGCACCTTGGAACAGGAACTTATTGACTCCTGCTCCATAACTCACTGCATTCACGATGCCCATCAGTTCATCTTTGATGCATTCAGGAAGAGGTAACGTGGTAGGAGAAGCATCGACCTTTCGCAGATAATCCATTTTTCCGTTCAACACCTGAGGGACAAAGGTATTCTTGTCAGAGAGGAGCGCCAAGATGTAATCAGCAAGTTCCCCATCTTGCGTCCTATTGAAATCAACCGCGATTGCATACGCTTCATCCCGAAAGGCAGCTTCATTCTTTTCAATGTGGTACTTAATCAGATTTATTACATTCTTCTTTTTCATGACAGTCCAATCCTTCATCATCAAACACAGATGTCCAATCATGGACACATATATAGTATTTTGGGACATATTTTATAAAACTTATATATTCACTATACTGATCACAGCAAGGGAATACAAGAAGAATCCCATTGCAAACAGGAAAAGTGGCTACACTGGTTTGGATCCGATTATGTTCCTGATTTCCCTACGATACGCTTCTTGCTGCATTATGACTGCAAAGAATCTTTTCAGCTGTAGGAGCCCACCAACTCCACAAAGGCAACGTCCAGAAGCTTCTGCCTGCGAACCTGCCCCTCCTTGTCCTTGGTTATCATGACAAGTTCCTGCCAGCCTGAAGGCCCAACCGGGATGAGCATGATACCCTCAGGACCAAGCTGTGCTACCAGTTCCGGGGGAATGGTTTTGGGTGCTGCAGTCACCATGATGCGGTCATAGGGGGCATGTTCCGTCCAGCCTAGGCTTCCGTCACCCAGTTTGTACTGGATGGTGTGATACCCAAGTGCGGCAAGCCGCTCTCTGGCTTGGGACTGGAGCTCAGCATGCAGCTCAACGGTAAAGACTTCGTGGGAGAACTTGGCAAGGAATGCCGTCTGATACCCACTTCCTGTCCCGATTTCCAACACCTTGTGGGTTCTCTTCAGTGCAAGTTGCTCGGTCATGTACAGGACAAGGCTTGGCTGGCTGATGGTCTGTCCCATGGCGATGGGCAAGGGTCTGTCGAGCTTTGCAAACGCTTTGTACGCGCTGTCCACAAAGAGGGAGCGGTCAAGAGAAGCGAAGAAGTGGAACAAAGCTTCATCCATGGTTCCAGCATAGCCTCAGATCGGCTGCTTTGAAAGAGAAGGATAGGAGAGAGCGGACCAGAGGAATTTGAGAGAAAAGAATAGAAGAGAGAGATGAAGAGAGAGAGAGAAGAAAAACAAACTGGACACAGATACCAAGGGCACCTGTGTCCTGCTGATGAACTTGTGAACTTAGTGACGCACAACACCCAGTCGGGCCGGCTGCTTTCTCAGATAGACCACAAACGCAAGGGTAGCTGCAACTGCCGCCACGATGCCGATGGGATAGCTGATGGTGGTCGGAAGGGAGAACCCTTCGGGAGCCTGCAGGATGTAGGTGGTGACCACCGCAGTCATGAAGGCTGCAGGTACGCTGGCCATCAGGTGGGAGCGCTTCTCCTCATGCAGGTAGACAGCACCAGTCCAGAGCACGATGGTTGCCAAGGTCTGGTTCGACCAGGCGAAGTATCTCCAGATGATGGTGAAGTCGATGAAGTTGAGGGCAAATCCGATGCCCAGGATGGGAATTGCCAAAAGCAAGCGATTTTTGACGCCCTTCTGCTCGATCGAGAACATATCGCCCAGGATCAGGCGGGTGCTGCGGAAGGCAGTATCACCGCTGGTTATCGGGCAAGCAATGACACCCAGCATGGCCAACACA
>JBFWKK010000089.1:0-6843 GCA_050252715.1 Sphaerochaeta sp.
AGTAGATTTTCCAGATCGTCTGATACCTGCCAGAATCTTTACTACAGGTACGTTGATATAAGATTCCAAGGTAGACAAGTACGTTGGCCGGGGTACAATAGTATCTTTCATATACCTATTATACTCGACAATTATCTAAGAATCCATAGTTTTTATCGAATATAGATAAAAACTATCATAAAATACAAAGTTTTTACTAAATATAAATAAAAAGTATTATAGTTGAATTAGTGTTGCCACACGTATCTCCCAAAGATTGTAAATCCTTGGGAGATACCTATGTCTCTACCGCTTATTCCTCTCCTTGAAATCCTTCTTGATCTTCTTGTTCCAATCTCTAGGAACTGCCGATTCACAACGATAGTGGGAGACTGCCTCACTCATTACCGCGAAGTTCAATTGTATGCCTTCAGTATCGGCAATGAAATCCTGTGCGCGGTCTGGGGGAATGCCTACGTCCTCTGCCGCTGTCTCAGCATCGATGTTTGCCCCAAGGTAGATGAACTCCCAACCATAGTTCTCCTGCTCTCTCTTGATCATCTCTCTAACCTTTTCCCTGGTATACTCCCTGCTTGCGTTCTCCATTCCATCGGTAATGATCAGGAATATCACACGCTCTGCCTGGTATGCCGGAGCTGTTGTCCTCTGAACCTGCACAATCTTGGAAATTGTTCTTCCAATGGCGTCATATAGCGCAGTAGATCCGCCTACAAAGTACTCCTTCTCTGTTATTGCGCCCACTGCCTCGATAGGAATGCGGTCATGGAGCAGTTCATAATTGTTGTCAAACAGCACGGTCGTGATAGTGCACGGGCTCTGAAGAGCCTGCTGTTCGGCTACCATGGCATTGAAACCTCCAATCGTGTCACTCTCCAGTCCATGCATCGAGCCACTGCGGTCAAGAATACAAACCAATTCAGTCAATCCCTGTTTCATATACATCCTCCAATACTGATCTATACGTATTGATAGCCTGAAAAAGGGAAAGGATGGTCGCCCGGAAAGGGACAATTACTGGGAACCTAGCAGTGGTTGGTCCCAGGAGAAGAGTACTTCGTTGATCTCAAGGATCTTGTAGTGCTTATGTACAATGAAATACTCGATGATGACATCGAAAATACTACTGTGAGAAAGTGCGTAGCCTGCTTTCTCCAGAAGGTTGTCAGCCTCATCAAGAGAAAGTTCCAATGCTAGTGCCAAGGCTATTACCGTACGTTTGCTGGGTACGTACCCACCCCCTGTTCGAATCTTTGAGAAAAGTTTTCGGTCGATGTTTGCCTTCTTGTAGACCTCAACCTCTGTTTTCCCTTTATTTTGTATCAGGGTTCTCAGGGAGTCGGAGAAGGGTTCATCAATATGAGAGAGCGCATCCGTAAGACTGGGCGCACGTGTTATTGCTTCATGCTCAAACGACGGTATTGCAACATCAAGGAGTATTCTCTCCTCAGTCTGTTCCTTGTCATAGTGTTCATCGATATACTGCTCGATTGAGGTGTGGATGGTTGTTTCTGCAAGGAGGGGCTCCTTGTCAAACAGTACCAGGAAAACAGTAATCTCATGGTCTGCAAGAAAGTCTTCAATGGTAGAGCTTGCAACCTCTATTGCCTCTTGCTTCGGGTAGCCGAAGATACCGCTGCTGATCAGGGGAAATGCGATGGATGAGCAATTGTACTTGACTGCCAGCTCTAGACTGTTTTGGTAGCACTGTTGAAGCAAGTCTCTTTCTCCGCTTTTCCCGTCATGATAGACCGGTCCCGCAGTATGGATGACAAAGTGAGCAGCAAGGGCAAACCCTGGGGTGATCACTGCCTCCCCCGTTTTGATCGGGGAGAGACGGGAACACGCTTCCGTCATCTCTTTTATGCCTGCTGCTTTAAAGATTGCCCCACACACACCTCCTCCCATTTGCAGCGCAGTATTGGCAGCATTGACGATGGCATCAGTTTTCATCTTGGTTATATCATTTCGCACCAGGAAAAAAGACATGAAGTTACTCCTTCTTCATTTTCAGGGCAGCATGTATCTCTTGCAGGATCAAGTCAGTTGCTTCTAGTAATGAGTATACCATGGTCTCTTGATCATCGAAATTTGGGGCATCAAGCAGATTCCATTGGAGTATTGCATCTACTCCAGGACCTTGTTCAACCAACGAGCAAGATGGTAGAAGCCTGGAGCGGAAATACTGGTGGTACTCCCTTTGAACTGTTCTATTCTTTGCAGACAGCCATGCTTGGAAGCAACCTTTTGCATGGATATAAACGAGTGCAAGCTTAAGATTGTGTGCTTGCAGCTGGGGAGTAATCACGGCAACATAACTCATAGCAAGATACCCTTGGTAGATAGTGCTTACCTTGCCTTCAGGATATTTGGTTGCCAGTCTCTGTTGGAGGGAGTGCAAGAAGGTGAGGATCATACGATAGGCTTCATCGATGTGTTGTTGGCTGACCACTCGCGTATACTGGTCAATCAATGATTGGCTGGTTTGTTGTCTTTTTGCCACGACCAACATCTCAAAGTCTTCATCACTGAGCTGATCGTTGCGGCTGAAAGCACCAAGGTGTGCTCCGAAAAACTCAATAGCAGTGAAACCCAATGGCTTGAGCATGGAAGTGATTTCGCTTGGAATGTAGTACCGTTCATTGCTGGTGAGGGTATGTTCGGTGCCATCATCATCCATGAAGCTTGTGGTGTTGTAATCCCTCATGGTCAGCACATCAAACTGTGTTTTTGCATAGCTTGCTTGTTCCTCCTCCTTTTGTGCATCCTCATAAAACGTATCGAGGGAGTGAAGCAAGGGGAAGAGCCCGTTGAGGGGCGTAAGGATAAAGATGCCTTCTTTTTTCAGTGCACCGGCTACGCTTGCCAGAATTGCCGCATTTTCCTCGTCGCTTTCCATGAGGGAGAAGCCTCCCTCGCAGAGCATGATGGCCGCATCGAACTGGTTTTTGAAGGGGAGTTTTCTTGCATCAGCGTGGAGGAAGGATATGGAAAGCCCTTCAGCATTGGCTTTCTCATTTGCACGGTCAAGCTGTGCCTCAGAGAGATCTACTCCCGTAACCTGATAGCCACGTCTTGTGAGCTCTATGGAGTGTCTCCCGGTTCCGCAGCCCACATCGAGGATATGCAAGCTTTTATTGTAGTGCAGTTCCTGTTCCAAGAAATCGCATTCACCCATGGTCCCTTGGGTGAAGACTTCCTTGTCATACTGATGAGCGTAGTTCTTGAAGAGTGAGACATACCATGCTTCACCCATAGGGTCCTCCTAGATAGCTCTTTGGTACACTCCTTGTACCAGAATGCTATAATAAATACAGCTCATGTTCGATGAATACATCCACCAGATCAACGTCGAACTGAGTACCGGCATTTAGCTTCAACTCTTCAACGGCAAGCTCGGTAGGTAGGGCAGAACGATAGGCACGGCTGCTGGTCATCGCATCAAAGGCATCAGCAAGGCTTACAACCTTGACATCCAAGGAGATGCTGTTCCCTTCCATTCTGTCAGGATATCCTCTGCCATCAATTCTCTCGTGATGCGAGCGGACGATGGGCAGGTACTGCTCGAATGCAGGGATATGGGTAATAATGCGCACCCCGGCTTCAGGGTGCGTCTTAATTATGGCATACTCTTCGTCTGTGAGGGATCCGTTCTTGTTGAGGATTTCCTCGGGAATGCTGATCTTGCCGATGTCATGCAGCAGGGCTCCTCCTTCAATGATTTGGAGGGTTGTCTCGTCCAGGTTCAATGCTTTTCCCAAGGCAACTGCAAGGGTTCTTACCCTATGGCAATGTCCCTTGGTATAGGGGTCCTTCTGCTCGATGGTCTCACTGAACGCCTCGAGCATACTGATCGTAGAGTGCTGCAGTGTATATTTTGTCTTTCTGAGCTCAGTTTCCAGCTTCCTCCTGATCTCTTGGTTTTCCGTATTGATCGCCTTTTGTCTCTGCTGCTTGTCTGCTTTCTCAAGTACACGCTGAATGCAAGCATGCAGTTCTTCTTGTCGAATTGGTTTGGTCAGATAGTCAACAGCACCCAGTCTGATGGCCTTCATTCCCGTGTCCAAGTCGTTGAAAGCAGTGAGCATCACTACAGGGATGGAAGGGAATTTCCTGGTAATATGCTGCAGTAATTCAAAGCCGGTAAGTCCTGGCATCTTGATATCCAGTAAAATCAGATCAATCTGCGTTGTGCTTTCGCTGAGAACCTTCAACAACGCTTCTCCGTTTTCACAGGTGGTTGCCTCATAGCCAGCCTTCTTCAGCATAATCCTCAGAATTTTCCGGATTGCAGGATCGTCATCAGTTGTTACAATATGTCTAGTCATCTCGAGCATCTCCGTGATGTTGGGTTAGCAGGGAATCAAGAAAGGGGTTGTTTTCTTATACTCACCATACTCAGGGAACATTTTGGGAAACAGTATTCTGTCTTCCAAGGTTACCAGTGCCAAGTTGCAGAGTGTGTAGCCTGCAAGCACCAAGGTAATAGGAGTATACCAGAAGAATATGGATGCGAAAACATTGAAACAGGAAAACCAGAGAAAACCTGGGTGCCGACAAATCTTGTAGGTTCCTTCCCTGTAGAGGGTCCCTTTCTTGCCCTTGAGGGGCAGTTCAATTAGAACCGAATAGATAAGAAGTGCGGCACAACAAGCCATAATAAGAATGGTGAGCATTCCAAATGTTGGGTTATGGGGAGTGCTGAATTGTGAGAATAAAAAGAAGAAGGGCAGAGCGGTCACAAAAAACCCAAGGTATAATACCTTGCTGAGACGGAAATAACCTTTCAGCAGTGCGATATCATACAAGGCTGCAAGCAAATATCCACTGGCTCCAAGCAGAAAAAGTTTGAAAAACTCCATAATTTACCACTATAATAATACAAATTGTGTTTTAATGAAAGAAAAATAGAGGAATCCCCATGATTATTGATGTTTCCACCATTATCCCCGCAGTGGCGTTCGTGCTCTATGTGTCATTTGTTATCTTTGGATTTCTCCAATACAAGAAAGATCGCTTCTACTGGTCCTTTCAGCTCTATATGATATTTGTCTCCATTTGGAGCTTTGGTTCCTTGATGATGCACCTCAACAGCGGCCTGCTTACTCCTATTTTCTGGAACCGAATCATGCTGGTTGGGCTTTTGAGTGTTCCCTACGCCCTGTGCAACTTTATTGTCGATATCCTGGAGATCAAGAACAAGTCCATCAGGTTGTTCCTTAAACTCAGCTATCTGCTTCTCATCCCCCTGATGGTTCTCAACTTCACGGGAAACATTGTAAGCAGTGCCGGTTTCACAGAGAACAATAACTTCTACTATGAATTGGCTGGTGGCTCAACGAGTGCCTACTCATTGAGTTATGTGTATCTCATCCTGACACTGGTCATGCTCCTGGTTGCGAGTAAGAAGAGAAGCCTCCACCACTTCCAGAAAAACCTCCTGCTTCCCTTGGTGGGGGTGGTTATCATGCTGGTGGGGATTTTCATGAATATCTTCCCTGAGTTGGGCAGATACCCCATCGATATCTTTGCAGCCACCATCAATGCAGTCCTGCTCTTCTATACCATCTATAAGTATCAGTTGATCAATTACAGTCGCCTTGGACTCTCCATCATCTATTCAACACTGCTCGCCATTGCTGCATCAGTCATCTATGGTGCGATCATAAGCTTTATCAAGCTCTTCAATAGTGGGTTTGCCCCAGGGAATATCTTCCAACTTTCGCTTATTCTCGGCGTGGCTACGGTCCTCATTATCCATCCGCTGAGAAACATCATCGCATACTGGATTGACAATGTATTGATCCCCAAGCGTCACCCGTACCAAACCACCATCAGAAACCTCAGCAAGCGCCTCACTACCATCGTCAACCTGCATCAACTTGGCAAGGAGGTTGTGGAAAACCTTCGTACTGGGCTGAAAGCAGAGTGGGTTATATTCATTGCCCGTCGACTTGATGATACTGACCGCTTCTTCTTGGTAGCAAACAACAACTGTCCGACAGAGCGGGTAGTGGGACAGGATGTGATCTTTTCCTTCCCTGCCCATATTGAGCAAAAGCTCGATGTATGCAGGCAGGAAAACTTCTCCTCGGTCATCAGTGTCAATCCTGATGAGAAGCGCCTTGCAATCAGTGACATGCTTCCTGTCAGTGATGTTCTCATCCCGTTGGTATTCCGCCACCAGATTGCAGGCTATATCCTGATTGGCTACGGACAGTCAAATATGTTGATCAGTGAGATAGAGAGGGAGGCCTTGGAGATCCTTGCATCCCAGAGCAGTCTCTCCCTGGAGAACGCACTCTCCTTTGAGAAGCTGAGAATTCAGGGTGATGAACTGACCATGAGCAAGAACAAGCTGGAGGCTATCTTCAATGGAATTGCATCCCCTGTCTGCCTGATCGATATCGACTATACCATCCAGGAGGTCAATACTGCTGCGGTGAGCTTTGTTGGGCAGAAGCGAGAACGCCTGATCGGAAGCAAGTGCTATCGAGCCTTGTTTGGAAGAAGTCGCCCGTGTCCCTTCTGTCAGGGATTGGAGTGTCTCCATACCGGGGTAATGCATGAGACCGAAGCAGAGGAGAAGGAGCGAATATTCTCTTTCCAGTTCCACTCTGTCCGTGCAGCAGACAAGGCAAAAGGGGTATTCATTGAGATAGTCAATGACATCACCGAGCAGAAGCATATGCAAGAAGAACTGGTTCGCACCGAGAAAATGGCAGGGATTGGAACCCTCGCTACCGGTATCGCCCATGAGTTGAACAACCCCTTGGCTGGAATCGTTGGAACAGCGGAGATTATGCTGGATGAGTTGGATGAGGGGAATCCCCATTGGGAGTATGT
>JBFWKK010000090.1:0-6796 GCA_050252715.1 Sphaerochaeta sp.
CTCTACTCCTTTAAGAGTATTCAAAGAAGAATTCGAACTAGAAGATCTTAGCATCAAGCTATTGGAGGCATGTTAATGAAGAAGACAAAGAATCAATTAAGCGGACATTCTACTTTACAAGAAACCCTACACAGAGATGGGAATGATACTATTTGACCACTATCACTCCCGCATGGTACCATCCCTACATCCCTTGATGCAGGAAGGAGCCAATGAAACTACTGGTATTCGTCTTGAACAACGAAGCGTTTCTGGAAGAGGTGCTTGAAGCCTATGTCGAGGCAGGCATCACCGGCTCCACCATTCTCGATAGTGAGGGAATGGGTCGGTTCCTCACCTATGAGGTACCCCTATTTGAAGGGTTCAAGGACTTCATGAAAGGGAACAAGCCATACAACAAGACCATACTCTCGGTGGTACATTCCACTGAGGTGGTGGAACAAGCCAAACGATTGGTAGAAGAAATCGTAGGGAGCCTGGAGAATCCAGGAACCGGGATAATGTTCACCCTGCCGGTGGATTGGGCAGCAGGCTTGGTCAAAGAAGCAGAAGAGGTGTAGCCATGGAAGGTATCAGCAAATTACTCAACGAGTCTTGCATCCTGCTTGACAGGAAGGAGCGCTCCATTGGGACCATCATCAAGACATTGACCGACCAACTGAGCGAAACACATCCCCTTTTGGCTCCCCAGAATCTTATGCAGCGAGTAATTGATGGAGGATTTCATACCACCTGTATGGGAGAGGAGTGTGCGATAACCCATGCACGATGCCCGTCCATGAACAAAACCCTGATGGCAGTCATGCGCTTGGATCCCCCTCTTGATCTCAATGCACTGGACAATAAAAAGGTTCGTCTGGTATTCCTTCTGGTAGGGCCACAGAGCAGCGCAAGTTTCCACTTGAAAATCCTCAGCAGACTTGCCAGATTGCTCCACGACGAGACCTTGCGCGCTGCACTCCTTGAGACCGATTCCAGCAGGGATTTTCTCCGTCTCATAGAACACCGGGAGGTCTAGATGAACAGCAGACGAGTCTGGGCGATCCTGCGTTTTGTGTTGACCACCCTGTTTCTGTACTTCGTCTGGGTCCTGTTTACCGCCGACTTGGGCCTCTTCAGCCTGCTCTTTGGGCTTGGAGCCTCAGTAGTAACGGCAGCCCTCACCTACCATATCTTCCTTCCCGAACATGAGGCAAACCTCCGTTTTTTCATCCCACACATCTGGGCTCTCCTGAGATTCCTGTTTCTTATGGTCCTCTCATTGTACCAATCGAGCTATCAAGTAGTGAAAGCTGTCATAACAGGGAACACCAATCCAAGAATTGTACACTTCAGAACCCACCTTCGCAGTGATCTTGCAAGAACGGTCTTGGCAAATGCCATCACCTTTACCCCAGGGACGATGACTCTCGACCTCAACGACGACCATCTCACCGTACACTGGCTCCTCTGCTCCACCACCCACACCAAGGCAGCGGGGGAGGCAATCAAGACAAAGCTGGAACATGCACTAGGGAGGACATGGCTATGAGAGAACTTATTCTTCAAGCAATGCTGGTGCTGCTCATGTTCTATGCCATTGCTACCTTACTCAGGCTTCTGTTTGGACCAACTGCAAGTGACCGGCTGGTTGCCTTGAATGTCCTGAGTGCCGTCTCCCTTGCCCTCCTGGTCCTCTGGGGGGTACGTATTGATCGGACACTCTACCTGGATGTTGCCTTGGTCTATGACATTTTCGGCTTTCTTGGCTTCCTTGCCATTACCCGGTTTCTGAAAGACCGTAAGGAGGAGTAATGATCCTAGGAGAAATTGTTGCACTGATCGCGTTTCTTGTCGGCACCTTCTTTGGTCTGTTCGGCATCGTTGGATTGTTTCGTTTCCGTGACCCCTATTCACGCCTGCATGCTGGATCCCTGTGTGGCACCACTGCCGTCTTCTCCTACCTGATTGCACTGTTGGCCCTCTCCACTTCCCTGGCAATGGGTGCAAGGATTTTCATCATCCTGGTGTTCTTCCTCATCTCAGCCCCTACCGGATCTTCCATCGTTGCAAAGTTCATTTGGGAAAGTGAGGATGCAACGGGGGCAAGAGCCTCCATGAAGAAGGAGGATAAAAGCCTATGACCATCCTCATTCTCTCTCTGATCCTTGCATTGGGTATTTTTGCTCTGCTCTCGCATGATTTGCTCCATTCCGTAATTGCCCTCTCGGCGCTGAGCATGCTCAGTGCCCTGATGTTCACGATACTCAAAGCCCCAGATGTTGCCATTACAGAAGCAGCGGTAGGAGCCGGGGTTTCCACCATCATCTTTGTCTGGGCTATTCGTCATACAAGAAGAAGGAGCAAAGATCAATGAAACGAACACTGTTCATTATAAAAATCGTTTTCATCCTCCTTGTCCTGGCCTTAGCCATCTTTCCGGTCATTCTCTCATCCCACCCATGGCCGGAGGTATCGAGGAACTATCTCTATGACAATGCACTCACTGACACAGGAGCCGTGAACACCGTCAGCTCCATCTACCTCGGCTATCGTGCCATGGATACCCTGGGAGAGACCCTGGTTTTGCTTGTATCCATCACCGGTACGATGGGGATTCTGATAAACCTTGGAAGAGAGAGTGAGGAAGAGGAAGCGGGGAGTTTCTCCTTAGCCCCCGAAAAACGGCCCACCAATGCACAGAGGACCCACCTTCTTGAGGTGGTTTCCTCCAAGCTTGGCCCGGTCGTCTTGCTCTTTGGATTCTATGTCATGCTCTATGGACATATCTCTCCAGGAGGCGGCTTCCAAGGTGGGGTCATTGTTGCCTCAGCCATCGTCTTTCTTGCCCTCGGCACCGAGACTCAGAGCAAACTCACCAATACCACGGTATTGGGAAGAATTGAATCACTCTCCTTTCTTGTTCTTATTCTGGCGGCGACCAGCGGGGTATTTTTTGAAAGTGGATTCTTCTCCAATCCAAGCAAGAGTGGATCCAGTCTCTCCGCAAACTTCATCATCCTCTTGAATATCGTCATCGGCTTGAAGGTAGGAACAAGTATTGCAGTCATGTGCATTGCCATGATGGGAGGTCGCCGTGGTCATTGAACGCATTCTGCTCTTCCTACTTGCCTTACTTGGATTCACTGCCATTGTTGGGGCAAAGAATATCATCAAGAAGGTGTTCGGGCTCAATATCCTGAACGCTGCAGTGGTCCTGCTCTACATTCTCGAAGGGAGCAGGATCGGCGACCAAGCCCCCATCCTGGGGGAGAACGTTACCAACATGGTAGACCCGGTTCCCCAGGCCTTGATGCTGACCGCCATTGTGATCGGGGTCTGTGTGACAGCACTTGCCTTGGCTCTGGCAGTACGGCTCTACAAGGCCACCGGTTCCCTGGAGATGGACACTATCAGAGAGAGGTTGCAAATTGAGCATTGAAAGCCTCTTTCTCAGCCCAGTCTACCTTCCAATGCTTGGCGCTGCCCTCATTCTGGTTGCCAAGCACTTCGGTACAGACAGACAAAGACGCGCTGTGGAATACCTCTCTGCCTGTATTGCTTTCATCATCCCACTGATCGCTTTCATATTCCTGATCAAGCCGGTTCTCGGCCATCATCAGGTGCATATGATTCTCGGTACCTGGGAGACTACACTGGGCATCCACTACCATTTTGACGGACTCTCCTTCCTCCTTATCACCCTCAATCTCCTGGTAAGTATCCCGGTTTGGCTCTACAGCAGGAGAACTGGTCCCCATCAGGAGACTTTCACGGTACTATTCCTCATACAAAGTGCATCAATTGCCGCCACCAGCCTTACGGCTGACCTGTTCAACCTGTTTGTCTGCCTTGAGGTAATGGGGGTGACCAGCTATGCACTGGTAGCCAGCAGTGAGAAGGAAGAGGCAATCCTCTCATCCTTTACCTACCTGATGTTCAGCGCAACTGCCATGGTATTCTTCCTGCTGGGGACATTTGGTCTCTATAGAATCTCAGGCTCCCTTGCCTACGATACCATCGCCCAGGCGAAGAACATGCTTTCAGGATCAGACCTACTGGTTGCCCGTCTCTCGCTTGTCCTGATTGTCGTATCGGTGCTCTTGAGAACTGCTGTCATCCCACTCTCCGGCTGGCTGGTGGGTGCACACTCGAATGCACCACATGCTGTTTCAGCCTTGCTCTCTGGTCTCTTGATCAAAATACCACTCTTTGCCTTGGTTCGTCTCCTGCTGCTGGTTACGGGTACTGAGGTGCTTGGCTCAATCCTTGCATGGGCTGGAGGCATTTCCTCCGTGGTGGGTATTCTCCTGGCACTCAGGGAACACCACACGAAGCGACTCTTGGCCTATAGCTCAGTCAGTCAGATTGGGTATGTCGTAGCTGCATATGGATTAGCCTTGACATTGGGACTTGAGACCGAGGAGGGAGCAATGCTGCTTGCACTTTCACTGCTCTATGCTTTCAGCCATGCCTTGGCGAAGGCCACCCTCTTCATGACGGTGGGGAGAGCTGGTGATGCGGTGGACAGCAAAGATTTGCACGAGGCCCGAGGAGCCCTCTCAGCGCTGCGTGCACAAGGGGAACGCTTCCCCTTTACAGGTGTAGCATACCTGGTTGCATTTCTCTCAATCAGTGCACTACCCCCCACCATCGGTTTCTGGGGCAAGAATACACTCGTATATCTCACAAAAGGACATGGATCTACCTACCTCTTGAGTACTACCTCAGTATTGACCATTGTTGCATATCTCAAGCTCTCCCGAATCTTTCTTCCAAGGAAGGGCCAAACAGTTCAGAAGGTGGAATCTTCGTCTCCAGATCTCACCTCTCTCTCACTCATATTCCTTACAATACTCCTCCTTGCCGGAGGGTTTTGGTATACAGAGCTCCAAACGTTTGTACTCCAGGTTCTCTCTCCACTGGGAGCCACGAATGCAACACTGACCAGATATTCAGCGCTTCAGGATTTGCAGAAGACAGGGCTCACCTTTGCCATCGCTCTGCTCGTATTTTTCATTGGATCAAAAACCAGGTTGGAGAGGCGTTTTGAGGCAAGAGTGGAGTCAACAGCATCATTTTCCAATCTCTTCTTCGGTTTTGCACTCATGGTTGCCATCATGGCTTGGTGGCTCCTCATCCCAACAGGAGTACTATGAACATACAGCACACCCTACTATTCAGCCCAGTGTTTCTCCCGCTTCTCTCAGCAGCAGGCATACTCTTCATAAAGAGCTTCTGCCCAACGGGCATCAGGAGAATTGCAGAGTATCTGGGAATGCTGATAGGAATGGTACTCCCGCTTCTTCTCATGCTCACGCTCTACCCCATCGTACAGAACCAAGGCTACATTGAGACAACCATAGGAGGATATGCAAAGAGCATAGGCATCGTCTACCGTTTTGACGGAATGAGCTTGCTTTTGATTTTCCTATCTGTAGCGATTACCATCCCCTCTTGGATTTTCTCCCGTAAGGAAGGGCCTGGACATAGCTACTTCACAGCACTGCTGCTCATCCAGAACGCCTCAATAGCAGCAATCGGTATGACTGGTGACCTCTTCAATCTCTTTGTCTGCCTTGAACTCATGGGAGTTACTGCCTATGTACTGATCGCAACCGGTAAAAAAGCCAATGCTGCCTACGCTTCATTCTCCTACCTTATGCTCTCATCATCTGCAATGGTCTTCTTCCTGATCGGTACCTTCGGTCTCTACAAACTCACCGGATCCCTCAGGTATGAGGAGATTGCCAAGGGACTGCAAACCATCTCTGGAAGAAACCAATACGTTGCACTTTTCTCCCTGCTCTTGATCATTGTCCCGGTTCTGTTACGAGTAGCTGTCATGCCACTCTCCCTGTGGTTGGTAGATGCCCATGCAAAGGCGCCCCATGCCGTTTCAGCGCTTCTCTCTGGAGTGCTGTTGAAAGTTCCTCTCTTTGCACTGCTGAGGGTCTTTGCTCTCTCTCCGCTTGCCACTGAGCTTGCCCTTCCGATCAGCTACGCCGGCTCTGCTACTGCCTTGATCGGCGTACTGCTTGCGCTCAGCCAAAGTGATGCAAAGCAACTGCTCGCCTATCACTCCATCAGCCAGATCGGGTACATCGTGAGTGCCTGGGGCTTGGCTCTGCATGCAGGGATCACCACTGCGACAGGTTCGTTGCTGCTGGCAGCATCGTTCTTCCATGCATTCAGCCACGCACAATTCAAGGCGTTGCTCTTTCTTACCATCGGAAAGGCTACTGATGCAGCTGGCAGCCGCAATGTCTATCTACTCAGGGGAGCAAACCAAGCATTACGGGAGGAGGGGGAACGATTTCCACTGACGATGCTCTGTTTTCTGGTGGGAGCACTCTCAATTTCTGCTCTTCCCCCGTTCAACGGTTTCTACAGCAAGACATTGCTTACCTACACCCTCAAGGGAAGTATGCACTATACCTTTTTGAGCATTGCATCGGCAGGCACCGTTGCTTCGTTCATCAAGCTTTCACGGATCTTTCTCCCATCTAAACAACCAATGGTGCTCCCTCTCGTCAAAGAGAGGAAACGGTTTCCCGTCTCCTCACACTTGGCGTTCATCCTGCTTGCCCTCTCCTGTCTCGCAGTTGGGCTGTTCAGTGAGCAGACGATTCTATTCATTACTAGATTGATCAGTCCCGAAGAAGCGCAAACCTATGGTAGTAGTTTCTTCTTCACACAGGACAATCTCATCAAGACTGCCTACACCGTCCTGGCAGGCATAGGTCTCTTCAGTCTCGCTGTCTCCAAACCTGGGCGTTACGTACTGCACTTCTTGGAAACAAGACGCGGAGGGTTC
>JBFWKK010000091.1:0-6634 GCA_050252715.1 Sphaerochaeta sp.
TCCAGTCCCATACGCACCGGTCAATTTCAGCGTTCCGCTGGTAGTGGTCGTGGCAAACAAGAGACCAGTTGCCAGAAGCACAACCAAGAGAGAAATCAATCGTCTTACACTCTGTTGTTTCACAGTAGTTCCTCCAATCATTGCTGGATACAGCATACCACACAGATGCAGCTAGCCGAATACTTCTTTCCCCCAATCAACCCTTTGTTTCTTCTCTATTCTGAAGGGGAGGCTTCCTAGACCTTCTTGCAGTAGCTTAAAAATAAGAGGTATTCGACCATTTAATGGTACAGGGAGGAAAACTCTAGCATCGTTACTTGGTACGGTCATTCAGTATTGATATGCAGCTTCTCATACGCTGAGCGGTACTCACTGGGATTCACCCCCACCATGCGCTTGAAGACCGTCCTGAAATAGCCGGGGTCGGAGAAACCACAGGCCAGGGCGATGTCGTTTACGTTCATGGTGTTCTTCAGCAACAGGTTCTGTGCATAACGCACCCGTGTCCTGTGGATGCAGCATGAAATGGTCATGCCATAGGATTGGTGGAAGATCCTCCCCAAATAGTCGGAATTACACTGTAAAGTTTCGGATAAGGCTTGCGTGGAAAGTGCACTGTCAGCAAAGCGAGTCTTTATCAGCCGGTAGGTCTGGTTGGCCAAGGGCGAGATCTTCACCTCCTTCTCCCCCGAGGAGAGCTCCAGCTCATTGAGCAGCTGATAGATCATCAGGTTCGCAACAAAGGGATCCAGGACCCCCGCCTCCTGGTCATTGATGAACCAACGAAACAACTGTTCCATTCTCACAGTCCTGGCAACGCTTGCATGTTTCCTGATGCGTATCTTCTCGTTGCTTCCATAGGAGATGCCTGTCTCCTGGGTACTGAAATGTATCCAGTAATACTGCAAATCTATCGGATAGGGCGCAGTCCCCTCATGCAGGATCCCCGGGCAGAGGAGCAAGGACTCGCCTTCCTGGATGAGGTAGTCGACACTGCCCTCGCGTATGTTCAAGACCCCGTGCTTCACATATATCAGCTCATAGCTGGTGATGATTCTCCTTGGGTGGGAGCCGACACCCCGACTCATGAAAACACCAGCGTTCTGTGCCTGGATTTCAGCTATGAGACCAAACGAATAATCCGAACTACCCATTTGATTCAAAAGTCGGTTTCCTCACTCTTTTCCCCTCAAAGTTACACTTGTAGGGTTTTCTCAGTGTTCTACAATACATAGTATCACAGGTTTTTACATAAGGAGTCAACTGTAAACAATGAAAGCCTATACCAAGGAGTTTCAAAGCTCAGAGAGTAGATGCACCATTCTCATACAACAAAGCATACATCATTCATACGAGCTTGTTCATAGGTGCACTCTTGTGGGGTCTTCAGCCCCAGAACTATTTCATCAAAAATCAATAACCTATCGTACGTATAGGAAGAATCATTATTTGGAGGGAAAATATGAAACCGCGTAAATTGTTGCTTATGGTAACACTCGCATGCATAACCACAGGGTTATTGTTTGCGGCAGGAACTGCAGAGACCGAAAAAGACGGCCCAGTAGTCATCTCGTATTATACATGGGAAGATGGATGCCATAAAGCATTGATTGATACCTTCAATGCCACACATTCCCATATCCAAGTTGATGCTCAGATACTACCTGCAGATGGCTATGAAACAAAACTCACTACACTCTTGAGTGGTCGTGCAGACATCGATGCATTCATGGAAAAACGGCAAGTGGATATGTTTGGTCAATATAGCAACGGCTATCTTGAACCACTCGATTCCTATATTGCAGCCACTGGCCAACCCAATGCTGCCGTTGAAGCTTTCAAATCCAGCTCTGTCATTGATGGCGATATTGTAGTCATCCCTTGGAGAGGTGGCGCATACTACACCTACTACAATGAGAAAGTATTTGAAAAGGCTGGCATCCCCACTCCTGACTACTACGTAGAGCAAGGTGAATGGACCTGGGAGAAATTCGAGGAAGTCTCCAAGGCAATTACTGCAGCTGATCCATCCCTGACTGGCTCCTCAATTTACATATGGGGGGGACTAGGCTTTTACCAAGCAGGCCAGGCTGGTGATGACATCGTTACTCCTGCTGGAGAGATTGATTCTATCGAAAACGTAGTCAAACAGCTTGAAATGCGTAAGAGACTGGAAGACCTGCAGGCAATGTGGAGCCTTATCGACATGAAAGTAACCAAGCTCCACTATTCCAAACAGTTCTATGATGGGAAGGTTGGCATGCTGCTTATTGGGGAGTGGTTCCCTGGTCAAATGGTCATTGGCCGTGATGATGGATTGCTTACCTATGACTTTGAAGATTGGGGCATTACCCGTCTTCCCTGTGACCAGGAAGAGTACGTCACCGTTGGACTACCTACCGGAAACTGCATCACGACATACTCAAAAAAGAAGGATGCAGCGTTCGAGTTCATCAATTGGATGAGCGGTCCTGAAGGCGCAGCAGTAGCAGCTTCCTATGGTGTGCTTCCAGCAGCACCTGGTGAGGAAGCGAGAGCCATTATTGCAAAGAACCTGCCAAAGGGAAATTCCATTGACTACTTCCTTGAGGAGAAGGGGAACCATACAGCGAACTTCAGCCAGTATGGAACTCGTGTTGAAACCGAGTTTGCAAAGCTCCAAGAAGATTACTTGCTTGGTAATATCACCATTGGTCAATTCAGAACAGCCTTTACCAAGGCGCTGAACAATATTATCGAAACCACGTATTAATCTTATAGCAACAACTTCCCCTCTCAGATCTTTCTTGGAGGGGAAGATTCTTGGAGGTGCTATATGGACGCTACCTTTTCACTAAAAAAGACCGGAACGATACTCTCCTTTTTACTCCCAAGCTTTATTGGGTTTTTGATTTTTGTCTTTTCCCCTATGATTATGGCCGTAGTCCTCTCTTTCACTAATTATACAGGTGGTCCACGGTTTCGCTTTATTGGGTTTAAAAACTATATCGTGGCATTCACGGATTCAAATTTTCTTTCATATCTGTATGTAACATTTAAATTTATGATACTTACCGTACTATTCCAAATAGGTTTAGGCTTGGTATTTGCACTTATTTTAGCCAGAAATTTCAGAGCTTGTTCAGCCTATCGTGGGATACTCTACCTTCCCAATATATTGTCTTCAGTTGCTGTTGGACTCGCTTTCATGTTCATTTTTGAACCAACAAGTGGGTTCATGAACCAGATGCTGGCTTCTCTTGGACTACCAACATCAAAATGGCTGGCTAGCAGCAAGTCATCGCTTTCTGTCATTATCACCATAGCAATATGGCAGAACTTCGGGTATTATATGGTACTCTTTATAGGAGGCCTGCAGAATATCAGCATCACCCTGTACGAGGCAGCAGAGATGGATGGAGCTGGCAAGATCAAGCAGTTCCTCCATGTCACCCTGCCCGGCCTCTCTCCTATCCTTTTTTACGGATTGACCATTGCAATCATTCGAGGATTTCAAGTCTTCGACTATATATACATTATGACTGGAGGTAACCGAGGAGGTGGGCCTGCTGGTTCGACCAACGTCTTGGCATTTGACATCTACCTCAACGCATTTACCTTCTTCCGCTTTGGGTATGCCTCAGCAGAGTCTGTGGTACTGATGATTATCATCCTGGCAGTCACGTTCCTGCAAAGCCATGGACAGAAAAAGTGGGTGAACTATGACATCGTATAGGCAGAAACAACAACTGGAGAGAGTAATCAAATACACCGTTCTGACAATGGTGGCATTTATAACACTGTTTCCTTTGGTAATTGTTTTGTCATCGAGTTTCAAGAATGAGAGCGAACTCTTCGATTTTCCTTTCAAATTTATTCCTGAAAACCCGATTGTTACCAACTTCGCTCGATTGATGGACACATTTCCCCTCTATATATGGAACTCAATCAGGCTGACTTGTACCATTGTCGTGGTCCAGCTCTTTACAGCAGCAACCGGTGCCTATGTCTTTACAAAACTGCACTGGAAGGGCCGAGATGTCATATTTGGCCTATACCTAGCGTCAATGATGATCCCCATGCAGGCAGTCATGATCCCTCAGTTCCTCATCATCAGGAACATCAACCTCTATGACACGCATGCATCGCTTGTCTTCTTGGGTGCGTTCACAGCCTTCGGAACCTTCCTGATCAAACAGTACTTTATGTCGATACCTGATACCTACTGTGAGGCTGCTCGTATTGATGGGGCAAAAGAGTGGACTATTTTCACCACCTTGATGCTCCCCATGAGTAAAGCGGTCCTGGTCACACAGGTAATCTTCTCTTTCAGATTCTTCTGGAATGATTTCTTTGCTCCCCTTATCTACATAACTTCCCCAGAATTAAAAACACTTCCGCTGGGAATGACGGATTTTGTACGGGAACAATATGTGTACTGGGGACCGCAGATGGCGGCAGCCCTTATCTCAATTGTTCCGGTACTCATCATCTTCTTGTTCGGTCAAAAATACTTCGTGCAAGGCGTCGCTTCTTCAGGACTAAAAGGGTAAACAATGAAAAAAGCAGAAAATTTCAACCAAGACATCCATGGTGTGGATTATCGTTTGCAATATGAAGAGAACAGGGCAACAGCAGAAACCCTGATGAGTATTGAAGGCAGAGAGATAGAGTTATTGAATGGACCATTCCATTTCTCCCCCGACCCCTATGAAACTTGCCTGCGTGCCAAATGGTTCAAAGAGAAAAAGATCAGTGACAATGGTCTTCCTTTGCCCTTGGACTCTGATTTTGAAGGGTGGCCGACCATATCGGTACCGAGCTGTTGGAATACTGCATGCAAAGATCTGTATTATTATGAAAGCACAGCTCTGTACTTCAAAACATTTAAGTACAAGGAACATAATCCAGGGGAGAGAGTGTTCTTGCATTTCGAAGGGAGTGCCTATCGTACCTATGTGTTTTTGAATGGCAAGGTCATAGGGATGCATGATGGAGCTTCCACGCCCTTTAGCTTTGAAGTGACCCAAACGCTTAAGATAGATGAAAATAGGTTGATTATTGCAGTCGACGCATCTCGCAGCAAGGATCGAATACCTATGGATAATACCGACTGGTTCAACTATGGTGGCATATATCGCGACATCATGCTTATTCGCACACCAAGTACGTATATCCAGAATTTCTTCTCGCAACTGCAACCACATACCACCAATACCATCTTTGCAACAGTCACTTTGGACAAGAATGTTGATGGGAAAGCAATGTACCGAATTGCTGAACTCGGTATTGAGAAAGAGATTCCTATCAAAGCAGGAAAAGGCTCCATCAGTTTTGAAGCGGACATAGAGCTCTGGTCTCCTGAATATCCTAAACTGTATGCAGTTGAGGTATCCACTGAAGAGGATAGACTCTGTGAGAAGATTGGATTTAGGGATATACAGGTCAATGGCATGGATATACTGCTAAACGGAAAGCAAATCTTCCTCAAAGGGGTCAGTGTCCATGAAGACCACATCACCTTGGGAAAGAGTACCAATGAACAGGTGATCAGAGACACCATTGCCGACCTGAAGGAGATGCATGGCAACTTCATCCGCTTGGCACACTACCCTCATACCAGACTATTCTCGAAGATTGCAGATGAGATGGGGGTACTTCTCTGGGAAGAGATTCCTGTCTACTGGGCCATCAACTTTACCAATGAAGCCACCTATGCTGATGGTGAAAACCAACTTGCGGAACTAATTGTGCGGGACCGAAATCGTGCAAGTGTCATTATTTGGTCGGTTGGCAACGAGAATCCTGATACCGACGCAAGGCTTTCCTTCATGGCCTCCCTTGCCAAGAAAACGAGGGAACTTGATCCAACGAGACTGGTGAGTGCGGCTTGTCTGGTGAATACTACAAAACTCAAGCTGGAAGATCGCTTGATGGAACATCTTGATGTCATCGGAAACAATGAGTACTACGGGTGGTACGAGCCCAACTTTGAAGATCTGCTCACCATTCTCAATAACACCGATCTTACAAAGCCTGTCATCATCACTGAATTTGGAGGGGGGGCCAGAGCTGGAAACCATGGTACCAAAGATACCATGTGGACTGAAGAATTCCAGGAAGCGCTGTATAAAAAACAATTCCAAACGCTCGACAAGGCAAAGTATGTACGAGGCATGACTCCCTGGATTTTCTACGATTTCAGAGCTGTTAGACGCTTGAATCGATACCAGGAGGGGTTCAATAGAAAAGGTTTGATCGACAGCGATCGTAAAACCAAAAAACTGGCGTTCTATGTCACCCAAAAGTATTACAAGAGTAAAGGCTGAACCATGAAACAGACTACGAACAATAACGTATCCCAGGACTCAATTGAGTTCTGGGAGAGTGCCTATACCTATGCGATTGAAAAAGTGAGAAGCAATATTGCAACCTTCTCTGATGGATATCCAGCTCCGTCCAGCACCAACAATGTCTATCCCAAAATTGCGAATATTGAGTGGACCAGCAGTTTCTGGAACGGGATGTTGTGGCTGTCGTATCTTCATACCAGAGATGAAGTATTCAGGCATGCCGGAGAAGCAACGCTTGAGGACTATCAAAACCGATTACAGAAGCGGATTGAGACAAACACCCATGACCTTGGGTTTCTCTA
>JBFWKK010000092.1:0-6516 GCA_050252715.1 Sphaerochaeta sp.
TTGGGGAAACATCAGGGTGCGGTGAGTAGAAAGCATAAGGGGTACTATTTAGATAAGTTTATATTTAGGTTTAAGGTCAATAGAAAGGATCTCAACCTCACATGAGAAACTGTTCTACCGGTTGTTGGAGAATGCGATATGCATCAAATCGACTTCCTATGGCAACTGATTGAAAAAAGCGGAAACTGATAGACCTCTATATATAGTTGCAACCTAAGTCAAGTGGATACCCAGTTTCACGAATTTGAATAACTTGTAAGAGTTTTACCTCCTAATACATAGTGGTGCCTAAATTTGAGTGAATTGAGTGGATCAGTTAGGCCGAAACCTCCAGTCCATCTACCCTAAAATATTGTGATTTCTGCCAAGAGCGTGTACGTTAGATAGAGAATGATACTCAGTGCAAGCAGAAGAACCGATATTCCTGCATTCTATACGGATTGGTTCCTGAACAGAATCAAGGAACGGTATGTCCTTTCCAGAAATCCCATCAATCCAAGGCAGGTCAGTAAGATAGATTTGTCTCCTGAACTCATTGATTGTATTGTCTTCTGGACAAAGAACCCTGCCCCACTCATTGTAAGACTGAAAGAACTGGAAGCATATCATTACTATTTCCAGTTTACGCTTAATGCATATGAGGCAGATGTAGAACCTGGACTGGCAAGCAAACACGTATCGTTGGTCAATACATTCATGCACCTTTCTGAGAGAATTGGAAAGGAACGTGTGATCTGGAGATATGATCCAATGCTTCTTACTGACAGATATACGGTGTCATATCATATCCAACATTTTACCGCCCTCGCAAAAAAGCTGAAGGATGCAACTCAGCGTTGCGTTATCAGTTTCATCGATTTTCCTAAAAGAAAGTACAGTACAATGAGTGCCTTGGGGTACCGAGCACCAGATTTCAATGAAATGCATACAATTGCAAGAGCGTTTTCGGGCATTGCTAGTGAGAATGGCATTACCCTCGAAACCTGTGCTGAAGCCATAGATCTATCGACCTATGGCATCAGTCATGGGAAATGCATTGATGATGCCCTGATTTCTCGAATCTCTGGAAAACCTCTTCACCTTAAGAAAGATCCTAACCAAAGAGCAGCATGCTCTTGTGTGCCAAGTGTGGATATTGGCCTGTACAACACCTGTATGCATGGATGCAAATACTGTTATGCCTCGTTCAATAAAGAAGCACTTCTACAAAACCGAGAGCACTACGATGAATTCTCACCAATCCTCTGTAGCAAGACCACAGAGGATGACGTTATACGTGAAAGAAAGGATACACAATCCAGAACTACCCTTCAGCCAGATCTCCCTTTCGTATCGTCATAGCTAATTCAAGTTTTTATTGAAATACACAGGTAGTGTTACCTTATCGCTGGTTGCCTTCTGCTTTTCTTGGGGATATTCTCCCACGGATACAGCTATTCCCCCATAGAAGGTATTCATATGGGAGATTAATATTG
The DNA here is from genome assembly GCA_050252715.1 of Sphaerochaeta sp. GTDB lineage: Bacteria > Spirochaetota > Spirochaetia > Sphaerochaetales > Sphaerochaetaceae > Sphaerochaeta. Next base: position 1,476 of record JBFWKK010000092.1, read on the forward strand.
CTATGCCCTTTTTCCTAGCGTTTCTTGAAAGTAATCTCGATACATAACCTAAACATAAGACTCTCAAATTACCAGGAAACAACCCTTCAGAGTCTCGTCTTTGCACATGGGCCTGTGTAGTCTCTTTTGGTACTCAGGAGCCCAGACATACCCCGATATCCTTGACACAGGTAAGTAGGTAGTGGTCCTTGGGAATATATTTGACCGGACCAGCGACTTTCTCCAAAGGAACTGTCACAAGCCTGTTGTTTTGGACTGCCATCATGTTACCCCACTTGTCCTTCATAATCTCCTGGGCACAACGACTTCCCAGTGAGGTGGAAAGCAATCGATCGTAGGGAGTTGGAGTGCCACCACGCTGGACATAGCCAAGAATGGTTACCCGAGCTTCCCTTCCCGTGAGTCGCTCCAAGTGGGCAGCCAGCTGTGGGGTACGGGTCTTGAGCATCTCCTCAACCTTATCCTTGCCACCTTCCTCTTCTAGAACCTTTGCCATACTCTTGGACATAGCTCCCTCAGCAACCACTACAATACTGAACTTCTTCCCTTCTCGGGTTCGTCTGAGAATTGCATCAGCAACCACCTGTTCATCATAGGGAATCTCAGGGAGCAGAATGACATCTGCACCACCGGCAATACCAGCACCCAGGGCAAGCCATCCCACTTTGTGTCCCATTGTCTCCAGGATGATGATACGATGATGACTGCTGGCGGTACTATGCAACCGGTCGACTGCCTCGGTGGCAATCATCATAGCAGTATCATAGCCAAAGGAAACATCCGTATGCATTATATCATTGTCGATGGTCTTGGGAAGCGTCAGGATATTCAATCCAGCATTTGCCAGACGGTAGGAGTTCTTCTGGGTTCCCCCTCCACCAAGGCAGACAAGCCCGCTGAGATGATTCGAATGATAGTTTTCCACTATGACATCGGTCATGTCCATGATTTTTCCGCCTACCGGCATTTTATGGGGCTTGTCTCGGCTGGAACCCAGAATGGTACCACCCCGTGTGATTATACCGGAGAGGTATGCATCATTGAGTTCAACAAACCGATTCTCCATCAATCCACGGTACCCATCAAGGTAACCGATCAAGGTGTATCCACCCTCATGTAGCAACGTCTTTCCTACCGCTCGTATGGCTGAATTCAACCCAGGGGTATCTCCACCAGAGGTCAGGATCCCAATCAACTTGCTCATCGATATTACTCCTTCTTATCAGTATGCTCACTCGGTGAACGTTCACGCAAAAATGGTACCAATTCCTCATACAAACCACGGAAGGCTAGTGCGCCTTTCCCCTTGGGTTTGCTTGTTACCACTGGTTTCTGTATCTCACCCATTTTCTCTATCTCACTCGCGAAAGGAATCACACTTTGCAACGCCTCACTTCTATCTAACAACTCAGCTGCTATCTTCACCTGCAGTTTTTTCCTTCTATCGAGCATGGAAACTACCAGATGTACCTGAGTATCCTTCTGCTGTAAACGCTCCAACTCACCCAACAATTGTTCATATGCAAGTACCGCAAAAGGGGTAGGGACCACTGGAACCAACACTATATCTGAGGCATACAAGACATTCTCACTGACCAAGCTCATGGTTGGTGATGCATCGATAATGACCAAGTCATAGGTAGGGATCAACTCTTCCAGTCGTTTTTCCAACCGATGATGAGAGTGCTTCTTCGCATCAAAAAGAATGGAAAGATAGCGATATGCTGTTGAGGAAGGAAGTATATCCAGAGAAGAGAAATTGGTAGCCTGAATCTGCTTTGTCAGTTGCTTCCCCCCCTTTACCAACGCAGAGGCATCATGGCTCTTCTTTGGCTTTACATCCAGCAAATAGCTGCTTGAACCGAGCGGGTCAAGGTCGAGCAACAAGGTCCGCTGCCCGGCCATTGCAGAGAGCACAGCCAGATTCACACTGAGGGTGCTCTTGCCAACTCCACCCTTGATGCTGTATACGGCCAGTGTTCTCATGCCATCTCCTCCCAGTACTCACTACTCAAATGACGATACTCCTCCACAAGATGTTGTATTTCCTTTTCCAGATCAGCTAACACTCTCAAGGACTCTATGGGTGGCTTTTTCTGTTTCAGGAGTAGATCTTGCAGCAGAATAAGATCATGCCACTTGCCCAAGATCTTCTCGAGGTCGTAGAGCTTCTCATCCCGTTTCACTGAGGCCATCTCGCTTACAGCAAGCAAGGACCGTACCCGTCGTCGTACCTTGTGCATGGCTTGTACATCCCTTGCAGAGTGTACAGTGTGCACAGCCTTGACCAACCGCCTGTGGGCTTTGGCTACCAAGACCTTTGGATGATACCCAGAAAAGGCAAATCTGTTCTCCTCCAAGAGTTCCTGGATATCTGAAGCAAAGGAGGAGGGATATGCTTTCTTCAGTGCTTTCAGGTGTTTTTTCACCTTCAGTTGTTTCTGTTCCTGTGTAAGACCTTTCTTTTCCAACAACTGGAGAAGCACTTGGTCATCGCGAACTTTCCCTGCAAGTTTCACCAGTTTCTTGAGCAACCGTTTCATATCGTTTCGCCTCTCCTTGGAAAGTGTTTTTCCGATAAGAGGAAGCATGAGACGGAGATTGCACAATGCTGTCCTGAATGCATGCAAGGATTCCCTGTCTCCCAAGGTTGAAGCATTCTCAGAAAGGATTGCAACCTGCCTCTCGCACCATCCAATGATGGGGCTGTTGCACATCTCCCTGAAAGCAGGTACTGCTAGCAGTCCTTCAAGCTGATCTTGGGTGTCGGAGAGTGGAAACAGTTCCAGACGCAACTCCTCGGGGAAGTATCGCACCTCCCCCACAGCCTGTTCGTCCAGAAACAGGGTACCCTCAAGCGGGCTCGATCCTTCCTTCCAGGCTATCCGGTAGGGGGAGAATGCCTGCTCCCAGCTTGCAGGAGTAGATTGGGTTTCAAGTAGCAGATAGTAGGGAGCGTTGTTATTCATAGATTTTCCTCCAACTGACTCTGATACCAGAGATATAGATCCCGTTGTGCGCGTTTCTCATTGGGTTCACCTAACTGTAAACGCTGATTGAAATTTTCTTCATGCAGGCTGAAGGAAGAAGCTGTATCATTCCAATGTGCCTGCAGGAACAATTCCAACTCTTCCTTGATCCTGTCATCAAAGATAGGGACCATGACCTCGATACGGGTATCAAGATTACGTTCCATCCAATCCGCAGACCCAATGAAATATAGTGGATTTCCCTTGTTGTGGAACTTGACCACCCGGGTATGCTCAAGATACCGGTCAATCAATGCCTTTCCCCTAACATTCTTCTGCTCTGGGTAGAGTGCCATGGAACAGATTCCCCTGATCATCAAGGTAATGGATACCCCACTATGTTCCGCCTTGCTCAGATGCTTGATCATTCCCTCATCAACAAGGTTGTTCAACTTGAGCGTTATTGCTGCAGGCCTGCCCTCCCTCGCTTCCTCCATCTCCTTCTTGATCAATGAGATGAAACGCTTTCGCGTATGGAATGGGGAGACAATAAGATGCTTGAACTTGATATCTGCAAAACCACGGTCCAAAAGAGTGAACAGCAAGTCTATCTCTTGTGTAAGCTTAGTATTGGAAGTGAGCAGAAGATGGTCACTGTACTGACTTGCCGTCACCTCGTTGAAATTCCCTGTCCCAATGATTGCTATCTTCTTCTGCTTCTTTCCACTGTACCGGGTGATGAGACCAAGCTTGCTGTGCACCTTCATCCCCTCAACGCCACTGATCAGCGTGATGTGGGGTTCACGGGTGAGAATCTCGGTCCAGTGCATGTTGATTTCCTCGTCAAACCGTGCTTGGAGTTCCAGGTACAGTACAATTTCCTTCCCATTTCTTGCCGCATTTCTCAGTGCGTTGATCACACTGGAGTTCTCTGGAACGCGGTAGAGCGTCATCTTGATCCCCTGGACCGTCCTATCCAGAGCTGCTTCCCGCAACAGGTCTATGATGCAATCATAGCTTTGGTAGGGCAACGTCACCAAGTGATCCCTTTCATCTATCTGGTCAAGCAGACTTCGATTCTCCTTCAAAGTATGGTGGGGCAAGGGAGGTTGTTCCTCAAAATACAACTGGTCATTGCCTACCTTGGGGAAATGAAGCAAATCCCTTGCATTGTGGTACCTACCTCCTGGGATAATAATCCTACACTGTTTCAGCTGTGCATGTTCCATGATGTATTCAAGCATTGGCTTTGGCAACTCACGGTCATAGACAAACCTAACCGGGTCCCCTTGACTGCGTTGCTTGATGGACGTGGAGAGTTTCTCATAAAGGCTCCTGGTGATCTCATCAGTCAGATCATATTCACCATCACGGGTGATCTTTATGGTATAGGCATCATAACAGTCATAACTGAATGCCTTGAATATGTCCGCCAACTTGAATCGGATAATGTCCTCTAGAGCAATGAAGTGATGCCAGCCGCCTCTCGACGGCAGTTCCACATACCGCTGGATCAGATCACTGGGAACCTCGATCAAGGCATACCGGAAATCCTTCGGATCATGGCTGTGGTACATATGCACGGCAAGATAGAGCGTTACATGCTTGAGATAAGGAAATGGCAGCTTCGGATCGAGGAGAATGGGAAACAGCCGGTTTCTGAGTATATGACGAAAAAACCCCTCCAAAAATTGTTTCTGCTCATCGGAAAGTGTTGCTTCATCCACTATGGCTATATGATGTGTCCTGAGGGTTCTGAAGAGTTGCTCAACCACCCGATCCATTCGATCATTGAGTCGTTTCACTTCCTTGAGAATCTGTCTGATCAAGGTCTTGGGATTACCGCTCTCCTTGAGTTTGTAATGCTCGGGATCAAGAAGGGCACGATGAATCGATCCTACCCGTACCGCATAGAATTCATCCAGGTTGGAAGAGAATATCCCGATGAACTTCAATCGCTCCATCAGGGGAATATTCGGGTTTTCAGCACTCATCAAGACCCGTTCATTGAAACTCAGCCATCTCAGTTCGCGATTCACATAGACTTTTTTTGAACCCATCGATTTGCTCCA
>JBFWKK010000093.1:0-6363 GCA_050252715.1 Sphaerochaeta sp.
GTACCAGCTGTCGACTAGGACCGTCTAAAACAAAAGTTTTCTGACGTTCTCATCGAAGACATTCCGCCTGGTGAACCGCCAGATCGCGGGGTGCCCCATACCATTCCATTGCAACCAGGAGCACCTCCACCATTCAGGGCTATGTATCGCCTTAGTCCCCATGAATATGAGGAAATGAAAAAGCATATAACAGACCTCATCAACAAAGGGTTCATTCAGCCCAGCACATCACCATTCGGAGCCCCCATCCTGTTTGTTGCCAAGAAGGACAACACTCTGAGAATGGTTGTGGACTATCGTGCTCTCAATAAAATCACCATCAAAAACAAATATCCTCTGCCCCGCATTGACGAGTTGCTTGACCGCATGCAAGGGTGCTCCATCTTCTCCACTTTGGATTTACATAGTGGATACCATCAAATTAAAATCTCTGAATCCGATATTCCCAAAACCGCATTTCGAACACCATTGGGACACTTCGAATTCAGGGTACTACCATTTGGGTTAGCCAATGCACCAGCTACATTCCAGGCTTTAATGAATCGCATTTTAAGCCCACTATCCCAGTTCTGCCTCGTCTATCTAGATGACATATGCATCATGTCCAAATCCCCTGAGGAACACATTCAACACCTTGATCAAGTGCTTGAAGTTCTTCGGAAAAACCATTTGTATGTCAAACTGCAGAAATGCGCATTCTGCAAACCAGAGGTGAACTATCTGGGATTCGTAGCTGGCAGGTATGGCCTCAAGGTCGATGGGCGCAAAGTTGACACTGTCAATGCCTGGCCTGTACCCAAGGACGCTCAAGAAGTCCGCCAGTTCCTTGGACTTACAAACTATTTTCGTAAGTTTATCCAAGGCTATGCTGCACTAGCTGCACCCATGCAAGACCTGGTGTGCAAGCATAAGCAGTTTGTATGGAGTGAAGCCTGCCAAACATCCTTTGATGCTTTGAAGCACTCGCTCACCCATGCACCAGTGCTGGCACTCCCTGACTTCACCAAACCATTTGAAGTCATTAGTGATGCCTCACTGCTAGGAACTGGAGCTGTGCTCATGCAAGAGGGTCGCCCCCTCGCATTCACCTCCAAAAAGTTCATACCAGCTGAGAGAAATTACTCCACCACCGACCAGGAGTTTTTGGGTGTGATCAGGGCCCTTACCGAGTGGCGCTGCTACCTAGAGGGCAGCGAGGTGACCCTAGTAACAGATCACAATCCCCTTGTCCATTTACCATCCCAACCTATGCTAAACCGAAGGCAAGCTAGGTGGATGGAATACTTATCCAGATTTGAGCCGGGATTGAAGTGGGAGTACAGACCTGGGCGCACTAACATTGCTGACCCTGTCTCCCGCAACCCAGGCCTCACCAGAGCTGCGCCAGCACGCACCAGGGATACTGATTGGGTGAGTAGATGCCGCAATGCCTACACCCATGACCCATGGTTTGCCTCTGCTGAAAACAAGCGCATGCTAACCCGGCACAAGGGACTATGGCTGATGGGCAACTCCATTGCTGTCCCTGACCATGACTCTCTCAGAACCCATATCATCCAAGCACACCATACACCCCCATATGCCGGACATTTTGGCGTTGCCAAAACCATGCATGCTGTTGCACGTACCTTCTGGTGGCCTGGCATGCGGGCACAGATTGGTGAATTTGTGCGCACATGTGATGCTTGTCAAAGGAACAAGTCAACTAACCAGAAGCCAGCAGGCCTCCTGCAACCATTGGAACTACCAGAACGTAGGTGGGAGCATGTCACCATGGACCTTATTACCAGTCTCCCCAAGACAGGTCGTGGCCACGATGCCATCGCCGTGTTTGTGGATAAACTATCGAAAATGGTTCACTTTGCCCCTACTACTTCTGACGTAGATGCTGCAGGCATGGCTCGGCTATTTCTCGACAACGTCATCTGCCTCCACGGTTTACCACGGAAGGTTATTACTGACCGTGACCGTCGGTTTACAGGCAAGTTGTTTGAGGCACTATGTTCCATGTTGGGAATCACCAACACTGCCAGTACGAGTTTCCATCCTCAGACAGATGGCCAAACTGAACGTGCTAATCGTGTCCTCGAAGACATGCTGCGCAATTATGTTTGTGCTGATCACACTGACTGGGACTCACACTTACCAGTTGCTGAGTTCGCTGTGAACAATGCTTACCAGGAAAGCGTTCAAAGCACCCCATTTTTTCTTAACTATGGCCAACATCCATTGACTCCGATCACCATGAACACTGACTCCCATGTTCCATCCGCCAGATTGTTCGCTGACCAATTTAACCATGCCATTAGTACTGCACGCAAGTGTTTGCAAATGGCGCAGCAGCGTCAGAAAACATATGCGGACCAGAACAGGAGGGAAGCTTGTTACGAGGTGGGTCAACTGGTGTTGTTGAGCACAAAACATTTTACTTTCAAAGCCGTTGGCTCCAGAAAGTTTATGCCAAAATACATCGGTCCATTTAAAGTTGTCAAACTTGCCGGCCCTGTTGCTTGCAAGCTCGACCTTCCCGATACATATAACATACATCCAGTCTTCCACGTGTCTTTGCTGAAACCATATCGTTCATCTCATACCACGGCTGCACCTCCTCCACCATTAGCAGTGGACTCCGATGGCATGCCTGTTTATGAAGTCGAACAGATTCTATCCCATAGAGAAGCTAACCATAACAGACGCAGGGTCTATGAGTACCTTGTCAAGTGGAAAGGCTATGGCCCTGAGGACAACTCATGGGAACAAGAAACTAACATCTCTACACCAGAAACATTGCTGGATCCATACTGGGCTTCAGTAGGTGGTAAGCTGCCTTTATCTAAGACCCGCCAGCACAGTAAACCATCATCTGTCCCACGTACTGTCCCACCTAAGCCTAAGCGCCTCTCTCTCCAAGTTTCCATAGGCCGTAAGCGCCAGGGACGTCGCTAGCTGGGCCGGGGGGAGTGTAGCAAACCGCTACATTATCTTTCACCATGTCAGCTGTCACCTGGCTGTAGCGGACACCATGTCCGCATGCCAGCTGTCTTAGCGACACCATACATTTCATGCACCATCACGATATCATTATTTCCATTCCAAACATACCATCGATAACTATAACGATCACCCGCTATCTCGGGTGGGGGGGTTTTCCATTACTCATTTATCTCACTCATCACTATAATAAATACCATAACCATACTTGGGTGAGCAGTCAAGCTGCCTTCAAGGTGCAAGTCCTTGACGCCCCCTCTCTTTTTAGTTAAGTTATTCAGCTACTTGCGATACACTACACTGGTATTCTGCAGCTAAGTTCGAACCCGGAACCCATGAAGAGGCCTCCGAAAGGTAAGCCTTTACCATCTAAATCCCCATCAACACCATTACCATCAACACAGCCACGAGCTGTTATGACCGCCCACCACCAACCATCACGATCTGAACCATCACCAGCTTCAAACACCATTCCATTTGGTCCCAAAACCAAGAAATCCAAAAAACACAAGGGGTCTAACCATTTACCATCTGTTTCACCATCTATCACAGACATGGCCCCCATACCAGAGGACATTATGACCTTGGACAGTGAAGATCCCGATTTCCAAGATGCCCTGGAAGCCATTCACCTGATGGAGACTGAGGGTGATGCTACCATTATCAACCAGCTCCAGCGCCAAACCATTGAAGATGATGCCCCGGGCCCATCCCAGCCCGCCCATGCACCCGCCCCTGAACCCGCCCCTGCTTCGGCACCGTCCGAGCTGGGCCCAGTGGTGGCACCATCTCCAACCCAGTCACCATCCACGGCACCTTTCAAAGGTGAACGCAACCATGGTTTGATGCGTTTTTTGATGAACTGCATCCAGCACTACATGCGTTCCACGCCACCATCAGTCAAACCATCAGATAATTCACCCATCGAAACTCCCATTTCACCTTTACCATTCAAACCAGTCGTGCCTATTGTACCGGTTGTACCTGCACAACCCAACCCAGCGTTATCTCCTGCCATTCCCATTGCGGATATTATTAACCATGATTCCACGGGCACTTTTGCTCCATCACAACCCATTACCAGCACGCCTGTTACTAACCATAAAAATGCCATCTCTATGCACAAAGGTGCCATCAAGACCATTCAGCCACTGTCCGTGTTCCACGGCACGGAGTCGGCAAGCGTGGCTGCAAACTGGATTCACGTCGTTCTCATCTGCCTGGCAGCAGCGATGGGCGACGGTATCCCGGAGGGTACCCTCATGGGCCTCCTAGGCATCAAGTTTGTGGGCATTGCCGCGGAGTGGTTCATGTCCCTCCAGGACTGCCCGACCAGCTGTGCCACCATTCACCAGTTCGCCGCGGTTTTCCGTGAGCGGTTCTGCAAGCAGGTAATTTATAAACCGCACCATGCTAGAAACAAGCTCATCTCAGGACACGTGTTTCAACGGCACAACCAGGATGTCCAAACTTATCACCAGCACTTCAAGCACGTCACAGATCAGGCCACTAGCATGGCTGAACTTGATAAAATCGCTTGGTTCATTCACGGACTCAAACCCGAGCTCCGATCCATGTGTGCTGTCGATTCCATGGGCATCCCATGGGCTTCATTCAAACCATTGCTCAATTATGCTGTTGGTGCTGAGATGCGCTTACAACAAACAAACCATGTCCAGTCCCGCCCTAACAAATTTAAACGCCACCATGCTTCTCAGGACAGTGACCATGGTGCCGGGCCTTCGCGCCCCACCCCCATGCGCACACACCATGTGCAAGCAAGCCCCGCCAAGCGCGCACACCAGGGCTACACCAGCACCATGCCGGGCCCCAGCCCCAAGAAGAACACCCACTACCCCACCAGCCGGGTAGTGGAGTGGGGACCAGTCGATGCGGAGAACACCAAGTTCCCCCACCTCTCCAATGGTGAGGTGCACCGGCGGTTCAACGACAAGGTGTGCTGTTTTTGCGGTCGCCCCGGCCACAAGGCCAAGGACTGCAAGGACCCCGCCAAGTCAGATAACAGCAAGCGCCGCTAGGGCGATGCCTACACAATGATTGGTGGCACCATGTGTAGGAACCAGTCTAGCATTACCATTGATGAATTGAATACCATCCAATCCATGATTGGCAGAAATTTTACCATAGGTGTATGTAATTCCACTGTCAATGTCAACCCTTGCCACCAGTCTCTTCTCACCAGCAGTTTATCAGGACAGACAGTATGGATGTACCCTCCCATTGCAAAAGCCAGCAAATACATTAACCATTACCTCCAATGCAAGGAGCAAAACACCAGCGGCACAACAGCCTGTATCTTGCTTCCTAACAATCCAAAAGCACCATACAAACATCTTCTACAACATATGACAATACTCAAAGAATACCCAGCCAATACACCCATCTTTACCAGACCAGACCAGACAACCCCATGTGCTGTCCCTTATGCCCTGCAGCTGTGGTATGACGCTCCCCTGCCGCTACCGCCTGCTACCTGCTCTGTCACAAACCCATCTCAGATGTGCTTTGCAGCAAAAGCTAACGGGTTCTTATGCACAGCGATGCTCGACACAGGTGCAAGTGACATCTTCATTGATGAGGCTTTTGCCAGAAGACGCAACTTGCCCATCCAACCATACAATAGGTCGTGCCAAATTGCAAACGGCACCTCCACACCAGTGTCTGGTCTATGCACTTTTACTATGAACATTGCCGGACAGGTCCAGCAGAGGGTCCAAGCTCTTGTGCTGCCTGGTTTGGTAGACAATGTACAACTATTGATCGGCGAGTCTTGGCTCATTGCACACCAGGCCGAACTCAATTACACCACCATGACGTGTACCATGCGGCATAAAGGTAAAAAGCACACGTTGCGTCCTTTATCACCATCGTCAGAAAACGATACAATTCACCCAGAAAAACTATTCCGATTTTGTTCATTGGCCCTGAAAATGGCCTCCAAAATCAAAACACCCATAACCGCTCGGCAAGCATCTAAAGCTATTCGCAAAGGAGCTCGTGCATTCCTTGTTCGAGTTTCTCCTGCACCGAACCAGGCCGGGGGGAATCTGACACACACATGCTGTGCAGTCCACCATGCAGAAGAGAATCTTCATGCCGATGTACCAGCAGTCGACTTGGACCGTCTAAAACAAAAGTTTTCTGACGTTCTAATCGAAGACATTCCGCCTGGTGAACCGCCAGATCGCGGGGTGCCCCATACCATTCCATTGCAACCAGGAGCACCTCCACCATTCAGGGCTATGTATCGTCTTAGTCCCCATGAATATGAGGAAATGAAAAAGCATATAACAGACCTCATCAACAAAGGGTTCATTCAGCCCAGCACATCACCATTCGGAGCCCCCATCC
>JBFWKK010000094.1:0-6292 GCA_050252715.1 Sphaerochaeta sp.
CGGAACCTAACCATCCTGGTTGCAACCAGTGGCGATACCGGTGGGGCAGTGGCAGCCGCTTTTGCAGGGCGGAAGGGTATTGATGTAAAGGTGCTCTTTCCCAAGGGTAGGGTGAGCAAGCGTCAGCAGACCCAGCTCACATGTTGGGGTGGCAACATTGAGGCCTATGAGGTCGATGGCAATTTTGATGACTGTCAGAAGATGGTCAAGGATGCGTTCATGGATCAGGAGATTGCCACCAAGTGGGGACTTAGTAGCGCAAACAGCATTAACCTCGGAAGACTGCTTCCCCAGAGTGTCTACTATGTGTATGCATCCCATCTCTACTACCAGGCTATAGGGAAGAAACCAACATTCATCATTCCCAGCGGAAACGTGGGCAACAGTTGTGGTGCCTACTGGGCACTGAGTATGGGTGCTCCCATTGAAAGGATTGCACTCTCAGTAAATGAGAACAAGACAATTCCTGACTATCTTTTCTCAGGCAACTATGAAAAGCGTCCCTCTGTAGCTACCTTGGCTAATGCCATGGATGTTGGGGCTCCGAGCAACATGGAGCGGCTCTTCGATCTGTATCCAGATATCAATACCATGCGAAAGATGGTGAGTGCTTGGTCAGTGGATGACGAGACTATCAAGAAGACGATTAAGGAAGTGTATGACGAGTCAGGGTATATCATGTGTCCCCATACAGCTACAGGAGAACGCGTAAGAAGAGACCAGTTCAGTGGCAAACCCACCATTGTGGTCTCTACTGCCCACCCTGCGAAGTTTGAGCAGGTGGTAGAACCACTGATTAATACAGAGATACCTATTCCAGAGAACTTGAAGCAACTCCTGGATAAAGAGACTTCCTTCAAGCAGGTAGGGAAGGAGTATCGGGAGTTGTTTGAGTAGGGAAGTTTTTCACTTTCTACTCAGCAATACAACAACTTTCTCTCTGTCGTACCGTGATGGGAGTAACACTTCCCTTTGAGAAGACCGCCTCCATCTCTTGTTTGTAGAACACATACTTGTCCAGGGGAATATAGGCTTGGATAGTTCCTGCAAATCCTCCTCCATGGACGCGTACAGTTGTTTCACTTCCTAGGAGCATTTTGGTCATGGCAATTGCCAGGCTCAGACCCTGTTCCTGGGGGAAGCAGGAGGGGTAGAGGTTCTGCAGGAAGCAAAAGGAGCTCTCCCCACTGGATCTGACTTCCTTCAGATATGCCTCAATGTTTTGGTTCTCCAGGGCTTTGAGCATATTGGTAACTCGTTTGTTTTCTTCGAAGAAGTGAATGGAGCGGAGCAGCGCCCTGTCATTCTGAAGTGTCTTTCTGAGAAGGGGAAGCTGAGAGGCGAAGGTTGTCTCATCAATCTCCCTGAGATGCTTTGCCCCAAAGTGAGCGGCAACTTCCCTCATCTCCTTGGGAACAGCAGCATACTCGGGGGTCAGGTCTGCATGGTTTCCCCCAGTGTCCACAATAACCAGCTGGTAGCCATGTTCACTGAAGGAGTATTGCACCGGTTCAATCTTAGGGTTTTCCTCATCAGCAAAATCAATCCCTATGATCCCACCATAGGCGCACGCCATCTGATCCATCAAACCGGAAGGCTTGCCGAAGTAGTTGTTTTCGCTGAACTTCCCGATGATCGCAAGATCAACAGGGGAGAGTGCATTCTTATTGTAGAGGTGGTTGAAAATGGTTCCACACAACACTTCTACTGCGGCAGAGGAGGAGAGACCCGAACCTTTGAGTACCCGGCTGGTGGTGTTGGCCTGCCAACCGCCAATTGCAAGCCCACGTTGCTTGAACGCAAAAGCAATACCACGTACCAGTGCCTCGGTGGTGTTTTTCTCTGCTTCAATGATTTCAAGCTCATCAAGATGCACAACCACTTCTGGGTAGCCTTCACTCGTCAAGACAACAGTGTTGTCATCACGCTTGCTTACTGCGGCGATGGTGTCCAGGTTAATGGTGGCAGCAATGACTTTCCCAAGGTTGTGGTCAGTATGATTTCCTCCGAGTTCACTCCTTCCAGCGGTAGAGAAGAGACTGACATCCTGTTCCTTGAACAATTTGGTATGTGCTTCAACCAGGCTGATAAACCTTTTATCCATATCTTCAGCCTGGTAGGAATTTCCGTAGAGAGATTGGTACTGTGCATGCAGCAACCCTCTTTGTATCATTTCTGTTCTGGCCATTGTACTCTCCATTTGGTACGTATTACTTGCATTCTTGAATGTACACGTGTACACTACCCCTGTATCAAGCATTTGTCAACAAAAAAGAGGATGACCGATGGGAGCAACCAGAGACAGTGTCGCTAAGATGGCAGGAGTGAGTAGTGCAACTGTCTCTCGTGTGTACAACAACCCTGGACAGGTCTCTCCGTCGCTCGCTGAGCGGGTATTGGAAGCTGCTAGGGAGTTGGGCTATGAACCCAACAGTGCAGCTGCCACATTGCGAAGGAGTGGAACCGGAACAATCGCCTTCGTCCAATTCAGAAAAGAGGGGAGGCCCTATTACTGGGGAAACATGGATAGTTTTGACTGGTTCTTCGGCAGGGCCATCAAAGGTGTACAGGAAGTACTGGCAAAAAGTTCCTGGCAGATGCGGTTCTACACGGTGGGAACACAAAAGGAGTTGGAAGCTGTTGCAAAGCGCTGTGACGGCATCTTGGCCTATGATGTAGACACAGAGGCGGAGGAAGCACTCTTCTCTTCCATCCCCATCCCCTATGTTCTTGCCCACCACTTATCTGGAAGCGCAGAGATACAGAATTGTGTAAAGACTGACAATAGGTACGGGGGAACCCTGCAGGCAGAGTATCTTACAGAGTGTGGTGTTGAGAAACCTCTGTACATCACCGGCTATCTTGAGAGTGTTACTCCCCATGCCCAGCGTCTATCTGGGTTCAGGGAACTCTATCCTGATGTTTTGGTACTCTCGACGACCATTGGGAAAACCAATGCCATGGAAGGCGTTGCCCGGCAGGTACAGAACCTCATTGATGCTGATGCTATTGATGGAATTGCAGCGGTGAATGATATTGCCTTGTTTTCTCTCTTGCTACGCATCAAAACCGACCTACCAAAAGTAGGGTATGATGCATCCCCACTGTTCAGCGTATACCCCGCTCCTGTTGCGAGCATTGCTATTCAGAGCGGAGAGCTCTACAGAAGGGCGGCAGAGAAGTTGTTAGGTCTATTGGCAGGGAATCGATCCGGTTGCACCACGATACTGCCAAAACTAATACGTTCCCTTTCACAGCAGGAGGAAGAGTTTCTTCCATGAGAGGTTTTCTTCCCCTTGTTGCTTTTTATCCTGCGTCGTCTTGGAGCTTTGCATTTCCTTGACCGGGAGGAATGGACGAGGCATGGTAGGGTAGCTGGGGCCGGTTCTCTTCAGCCTTCTCTTTTGCACTCTCATACGTAAGCCTTAGCCATGAATGTAGAGTTGTCAAGAGTAAGGGTATTACTTTGTAATCTATATAAAGTCGACGTTTAGCCCGCGTGATACAGTGAAGCTTGCCTTCTTTTATCAAAAGCATGATTGCTTCTTGCACTTCCTGCATTCCCCATGAGGAGAGCGTTCCCCCATATGAATACCAGCATTGGGTGTTCTGAAGCATGGAAGCTAACGAAGACGGTGAGAAGCGGAGTGGATGTACAAGCACAGACTTCAGTATTGCTTCCTCTCCTTGTCGCTTCAGGGAAACATCATGGTTGCAAACATCACAACCACCACAATACTCAAATGGTTCGTTCATAGCTTCCAAGAGCCCTTTTCGGAAGCAACAGTCAGTACTGTATAGGATGGAAGCGAGGGGAGAAGGAGTTTCACTCCCATCAAGCAAGCTGATGGAAAGCGCTGGTTTCCCGTCCCTTCCAGCTCTTCCACTCTCCTGCAAAAAGGAGAGTACATCTTCACTGAGATCATGGTGGATGACACAGCGAATTCCTTTCACGTCAATGCCCATCCCGAAGGCTTTTGTAGTAAAGAGTACTCCATATTCACTGTCATTGAACCATTTTTCCAGATAGTCTCGCTCATCCTTGGTGAGCCCTGCGTGGTAATAACGGACTGGTAAGTCAGGCAGTGCGTAGAGAAGACGGTGAGCTGAGACCTGAGCCTGCTTTCGTGTACTGCAGAAGATCAGGGCGGGTAGGAGATTTTTCTGACATAACAAGCCAGCAATACTCTGATTCTTGCTCAAAGTCCTGATGACATGATACGTGATGTTCGTCCTGTTGCTACTGGCATGAATGAGATGTGGCTTGGCGTTCGGAAATATCAGACGGTTCAAGCCAAGGAGCACCCGCTCATCTGCTGTTGCAGTGAAGCAGAGAACTTGCCGTACTGGAAGGTATTGGATAATGGAACCGACAGCAGCAAGGGCAGGTCGAAAGCCCTCCCCCCAGCTCACGATGGTATGTGCTTCATCAAGGACCAACAGGCTGATAGTCACTTGAGATAGTACAGTAATGACAGATGGTAGGGAAAGACACTCAGCATTGGTCACCAGAATCTTTGCCTTTCCGGCGGTAAGCCTTGCAAGTAAAAGCTTTCGCTCTGCATGGCTCTGGCCGCCTTGTATACAGATATAGGGAATGGAGACTTCCTCCAATCGTCTGATCTGGTCATGCATGAGGGAGAGCAGTGGATAGACCAAGACCGTGATACCTTCCACCAGGAGGGAGGGAAGCATGAAGCAGAGGCTCTTGCCTCCACCGGTTGGAAGTACTACTACGGTCCCTGCGTGACTATTTTCTTTGCAGTCCTCTTCTATGATGTGCTGGATGACCAATTGCTGGAATGGGTAGAGGGAAGAGATGCTGAAACGTTCCCGGAGGAGCCGTTGGATTTGGCCCTCTTGGAAATGTGTATATATTTCGTCTTTCATACCCAAGAAAGAGGCATCTGTGCAACCTTGCTTCAAAAAGCTCCTATTGCTCCTCGCTTCTGTCTGTCGCTGGAGGAGGTGGTGGGCTGATTGCATCAATCGCCTTCATAATCTCAGGATCGATGGTAAGGGATGCAGCCTGCAGGGATTGCTTCAAGTGTTCGGTATTCGCTGCTCCGATGATCGGGGCAGTAACCTGCTTGTGTGCCATTACCCAAGAGACGGCAAGCGTTGCTTCGTGTAAACCCCACTTGCTGCAGAGTGCGGAATACTCACGGGCTATTTGCTCGTAGAACTGGCCCCCATAGCGCTTGTTGTAGTTTTGGTTTTCAACCAATCTGCCTGAAGCATTTGCATAGCCATTCTTGTATCGGCCAGTGAGGAGCCCTCCGCCAAGTGGACTGTAGGTGATAACTCCAAGCCCTTCACTTTCAGCCATGGGGAGCAACTCAACTTCCGCCATGCGCTTTGCAATGTTGAACATTGGCTGGATTACTGAGATAGGGGTGAACTGGTGCAGGCTGCTGATATGGAGCATTCTCTCCACTTGGTAGGCTGCAAAGTTGCTGACACCTAACGTGAGCACTTTCCCTTCCCTGACAAGTCGGTCAACAGCTCTCAATGTTTCCTCTTCTCCTACTGTTGCATCAAAATGGTGGAGAAACAATACATCGACATAGTCGGTGTTCAGACGTTTCAGGCTTGCCTCCACCCCAAGGCGGATATGTTTCGCATTCAGACCTTTCTCGTTGACATCATCTCCCATCGCTCCATAAGTCTTGGTGGTAATGACAACCTTGTCCCGCTCTTGGGCAATGAAGGCTCCAAGATAGCTCTCTGCTATCCCTTCCTGATAGACATCGGCACAGTCAAAGAAGTTGATCCCCGCCTCTCTACACATGTTGTACATCTTTTCTGATTCATTCTTGTCAGCTCTTCCTCCAAAGGACATGGTCCCAAAGCAGAGCTCTGATACCTTGATGCCGGTTCTTCCTAATGATTTGTACTTCATCGTTACCTCCCAAATACTGTAGCGTTCAGTAGTCTCTCACTCATGGTCAAGGCAAGCCTTTCCATCTTTATCGTCTCTCGTTTAAAAAGTGTCTGTTTTTTGATCGCCTGCTCAACTGCAGAAGAGGAAACCAGTTCGTCAATCCAATGATCAGGAAACAGATCTGGTCCCCTCAGTGCTCCTTGGAGCGCTCCATAGAGACCACCAGCGAGGCGTGCATCTCCACCCATCATTGCTACGTCGCTCATTCCTTGCTCAAAATCAGGAGCATGCAATACTGTATGAAACACCAAAAGCAGTGTCTCCTTCAATGTATGATTCCCCGAGAGGATAAGTTCAGGTTTTCTTGCTCTGGACAGGAGTGAGGTAAGCTGTTCATCCAGATTTTTC
>JBFWKK010000095.1:0-6131 GCA_050252715.1 Sphaerochaeta sp.
GTGGCCTCAGCCTCTGCTTCTCGTGCACAGGAGAGAACCCATTGCTGTAAATGCTCTGCAAAGTGGAAGAATTGTGCGCCTTCCAATGCTGGATCATCGCCAAGATGTAGATCGGATGCTGCTGTGTTCCACGCATCCAACCAATCGGCATATGCTTGATAGGCCTTATCATAGGCATCCTGAGCGGCATCTCTCTTTGCATTCTCTCGCTCTGTACGCTCCATGGTGGCAATACTACGGGCCAAAGACCCTATCGTATTGGCAATGCTCTCACTATCCAATGCATCCAAGGAGGGTTGTCCTGCCTTTTCAAGGAGGGGTTTCACGTGATCCCATGCTTTTTGTATTGCTTCATCTTGCTTCGCAATTACTGGATTTATCCGCTCTTTCCTTGCAAACAACAACAGCAGAAGCAAGGACGGAATTACAAGCAAACCCAGCCCAGGATGCACCAGATATCCCAAGAGAGAGAAGAACAATCCAATAAGCAGGGAGAGAGAGAGACCTGTTGAGCTCTTCATTTGGATGGTTTCATCCAGTGTTTCCCTCCTGGAAACCAAAGACAGCAATAAAGCAAGGCGTTGCTTCACTTCCCGAAGCTGCTCCAGAACCACCTCATCAAAGGCTTCCCCCTGACCCAGGGATTGTACTATCTGAGCCCTGCTAGCAAGCATGCACCTCAGTGGTTCTGACCGGTAGGAGAGATCCCTGAGTGTTGAAACCATGCTCTTGAGCGTTGTCTCATCGGGTTTCTCTGTGACAATCCATTGATGAGCATCCTCCCATGTCTTGCGTGCAGCCTTTGCCTGGCCGGCATCCTTCAAGGCAACATTTAGCTCCTGTTCAGCGGTTTTCAACGCTTCAATTCTCTGGTTGATCAGTCCAGGGAGATTCAGATCCATCCGTACCTCATCAGAAATCTTGCAGGCATCCAGATTCCTTTGGGTTTCTTCTTGCTCCTTTTCTATCTGCCTGAGATTTTCTTCTGCTTGGGTGTATTCATCTTCCCAGCTGAGGGCATCCTCAAGGGTGTGAGGGGTCATATTGGCCAGTACAGCATCGTAGGAGGAGAGATGAGCCATTCTCTTTTCGTATTCTTCCTTGGCAGAGAGATACGACAGAAGTGTTTCGATGTGTTCCTTCTCAGTTTGCAGGGTACCGCTCTTGACTATCTCTTCACGCAATTGCTCAATACGTTCTCTCAGATCGAGGTTTCCAATGATTGTATTTTTCTTCTGTTCAGCTAGACCAAGTTTCTTCTTAAAATCACTCGCTGGTGTATGACGCCTTGCACTGAATGATTCCAATCCCCCTGCATCCCTCAGTGCCTGCTCAAGGTCTATACCTCCTTGCATCTCCTTGCGTATTTCTTCCAGGAAGGGAGCACTTGATCCCCCATTCTGTATCAGTTCATGCAAGGGAAACCAATAGGCATCACCAAACGCATCATTTCTGCCTGGCAAGGGGGCGACAAGCCCATCAGAGAGTCTTTTTTGCTGGAGATGCTGGCCGGAAAGCAAGAGATGCCACAGGCTCTCAGCTGACTTTACTACGCCTTCAGCTTCCAGTCCTGGATGCTTTTCAGGAGTGAACAACAGAGACCACATGGCCCTGATGATCGTGGTTTTTCCTACTCCGTTTGCTCCAGTAAAAATGGTAAGGCCGGGGTGAAGATCATTGAACTCCCCAAAGGAGCGAACAGAGAATCCAGGTGCTTTCAGGAGCGTGAATCTTGTAAATCGATAGGCTTTACTCCCCATCGCTCTCCCTCCTCTGGGACAGCATTGATCTGAGGAGCCTTATTCCTGCATACCTTGCTTCCAACTGTGCCTCTTTCTGGGTGAGTGACTGCTTCTGCAGGAGATTGAACCCTGTGGTGTTATAGCTCTCTTCCTCCAGCGCTTGATACTGTCTTCCCATCTCTTGGAGTGTCTTCTCATCACTCAGCATGGTTGCCAATAGTGCCTCAGGGCCACTTCCTTTTGCCAATTGCAATAGATCGACTTCGGTCTCTGTCTCATCCTCAAGACGATTGGAGAGGAGTACTTTCCCACGCTCTCCGTTGGGAAACAGTTCTTCATACAACCCTCGCTCAGAGGGAAAAACCTGAAAGAGATCGAGGGATGCATGTAGCTTTCCCCTAAAGACAGGAGTCAGTACGACGGTTCCTGAGAAAGAGAGATGTTCTACAAACTCCCTCGCTGTCCTGGTAATGGCAGAGCGCACATGCTCGACATCTGTGAGTCCACTGACATCTACCGTATAGCGCTCATAGCGATAGGGACAGAGAGGAATGAACGTTGGTTCTTTCCAGAAATGTTCACCTACTGTTTCCAAAAGATAGAGCCCATGGGCTCCTTTCTCCTGTACATCCAAGGCATAGGAAGATCCACAATAATATGCTTCAGCCCCTGCTACCTTTCCTGGAGTGTGGATATGCCCAAGCATCCACAGTGGAACTCCTGTTTTTGTAAGCGAAATTGCATCAATGGGGGCATAGGATGAGAGGGATTGACCAAAATCGCCATGGAGGAGTCCCAGTGTAAGACGGGAGGGATCAAACAGGGATGAGTCAAAGGAGTCCAGAGGGGAATAATCAACGTGGCGACGGGGAAATGACCAACCCAAGAAGCGGATAAACCCTACATCATGGGCTTGCCAGGAGCCATTGAGGCCGAGAATGGTGATCGCATCACTCTCAGAAGCAAGTCGGGGAAAGACTGACCAGTCATGATTTCCCCCTACCCCGATAACCTCAATTCCCTCTTCCTTGAGTCTTGAGAGTCCAGCAAGCAGTGGTCCATAGACCGAGAGCCAAGCCTTTTCTTGTTCTACTACATCACCGACCAAGAGCAGTGCATCCACCTGAAGTTCAATGGCTTTCTGGACGATGGCATCCCAAGCTGCATGGCCAGAGGATGCAAGGTCACTCTTTCTACCCATATGAATGTCTGCACAGGCAAGAATTCTCATACTGCCTCCCATTGAAGGTAGTATAACACAGTTGAAGGGTTTTTTCGCAGGAAGAGGGGGCAGCTGCCCCCTCTGTCAATCACTACCTTTATAGGTATGAACTATTTGTCCAAAATTGCCTGCATTTCGCTGTAAATGGCGGCAGCACCTTCTTCAGCAGAGACTTGTCCACCAAAGATTTGCGCAACATAGTCATTTACAAATCCAATCCACAGGGTGAAATCAGGACCTGCCGGGAACGGAACTGCAACTTCTGCAGCCTTGAAATAGGTATCGATATTGATGTTCTCAAAGTTCTCAAGATACTTATCTTGTGCTGCCTTGTATGCAGGAATATCAATTCCTTCCTCAGCTTGGATGGTGTTTCCTACCTCACCAGTGATAAACTTCACAAAATCCCAAGCTTCATCCTTGTTTTTGGAATACGCCGAGATTGCATAGCTCAAACCACCAAGCACTGAGTGATTTCCAGCCTCTTGGTTTGGCATGGTAATCAACTGGATAGCACCTTCCTTTCCAAGCGTTGAGTTCTCGAGTACCTGGCCTTTCCAGGAACCAACAAACAGAATAGCACCCTTTCCGGAGAGGAAAAGATCAGTTCCATTCGTATCAGAGAGCACAACATAGGGAGCCAGAAGCTCATCATCCATCAAATCAACCACACGTTGGTAGGCCAGGACTGTTTCTGGCAGGTTGTAACCTGACTGGGTGAAATCCTTACTGATTACATAGCCACCAGTCTGGTGTACAAAGTTGAAGTGTGAAGGCTGGGCATCAAGTTCCATCAAGATAGGGTACTCATCCCCTCCTGCCTTTTTGATTGCATCACGAAGCTGGCCAGCAAGGCTGACCATCTCTGACCATGTCCAACCTTCTTTCGGTAGTGCTACCCCGTATTGATCAAACAAATCGGTATTAAGCGCTACAGCAACTGAATCCAATCCCTTTGGCATTCCCCACGTCTTTCCCTCATACTGGTGCATTCTTACCGTGGCATCAACATAAGCACTCATGTCAATGTTGTCCTGCTCGATGTACTCATCGATTGGTTGAATCACTCCACCGGTAGCATACTTGGGAAGATAGGTATTCATCCAGAATACATCCGGGGCATCCTTTGAACCGGCTGCTGCATCCAATTTTGTCCAATAGCTCCCCCAAGGGGTGAGCTCAATCACGACTTCTGCACTATCCTGGGAAGCATTGTACTGATCGACAATCTTCTGGATCGCAGGTTTCTGATTCTCATCCCATAAGGCGAGAGTCAGCTGTTTCTTGCCAGTCTCTTGAGCACCAGAAGCAAATGCCATGGTGGCAACAAGCGCCAGCAACAATACAAATACAATTCCTTTTTTCATAGTTTCCTCCTATTATTTCCTGTTCCATCACCTGTGGAACAAATACACTATCGTCCACTCTTGCTGGTATTCAACAAGCTTGCTACATCCTGAAGACGCAACGGTTGCTGTGCATACAAACCTTCAGCCAAGGAAAAACCCCCCAGAGTGCCAAGATATCGGCTGCGCATCTCGATCATGGGGGCAACCTGTTGTGATGGATAGGAAGCAATAGCTTCCTTCCAATCAGATTCAACATCACTGATATCAAGAATTATGTCAGGTCTTTGTTGAATACGTTTAGGGTCCAACGAGAAGAGAAGCACTTGGGAAGGGTGCCATGTTTTCCCATCTGTGCTGTACTTATTCAAACCTGCGACAAATACCGCACGGTCAACCAATGCATTCACTGCACGATGATCCGGGTGATAATCATCCCCATGAATCGTAAGGATGGTTCGCGCCTCGCACTCTCGCAAAAGCGGGATAAGTGTCTCAACAGCAGAGCGATCTATTTCAATCCCTGAATCTGGAAAATCAAGATTTTTCAGGTAATCAAGCGAGAGTCGTTTGGCTGATGTTGCAAGCTCTTCAACCCGCTCCTCTTTCGTCGCAAAGCCCCCACTCTCACCCTTGGTAAGACAGATCAATCCAGTACGAAGCCCTTGCTTCTTTGCCTTTAGCAGTAGTCCTGCAACAGCAGTCTCATCATCAGGATGTGCCGTAACAACCAAAAAATCCAACATAATAATCCTCCTATCCTTTCACGCCTGTCGAAGCGATTCCTTCAATAATATATCGTTGGAAAAACACAAATATGATGACAATGGGTAGGGAAGAAATGACACCTCCTGCCATCACCTGCTCGTAGTACGTTGTATGTTCACCGATAAGGAATGCCAGTCCTGCTGAGAGCGTCAGCTTTTCCAAGGAACGGTTGATGATCAAAGGCCACATCAGATCAGTCCATGTCCACAGTGCAGTCAAAATTCCCAGGCTTACCAAGGAGGCACTAATCAGTGGCACAAGTATCTGCAGAAAAATTCTTTGGTAAGAACAACCATCGACCAAGGCAGCCTCATCCATCTCCTTGGGAATGGTCAAGAAAGCCTGACGAAGAAAGAAAACGCCGAATACCCTGAACAATCCTGGAATGGCAAGAGCAAGAAGTGTATTACCCAGTCCCCACGAGGTGATAATCTGATAGTGAGGGACCAAAAATATTTGGCCAGGCACCATCAAAAGACCCAGGATCATGACAAATAGGATATCCCGACCGAAAAAATGCAAGCGTGCAAACGCGTAAGCGGCCATGGCACATACTGCAAGATTTCCTGCCACCACCAATGCCACTACGATAAAGGTATTGCGATAGAGAATAAGAAAAGGAAACTTGTCTGCAATAATTGCATAATTTTTCCATTGTGCTACCGCAGGGAAAAACTGCGGTGGGATGCGAATAGCTTCCTCATAGGTTTTCAAGGAAGTGAGAATCATCCACAGAAATGGGAAAAGTGTGGACAGTGCAGCGATGCTGAGTAGTGATACAATGCCTATTTTACCGATGTTCTGTTCTCTGATCATGAGTAGTGGACCCACCTTTTTTGCATGACAAACTGGAAGATTGTCACAATCAAAATGATCATAAAGAGTACCAATGAAACGGCAACTCCATACCCTTTTTCAAAAGCGAGAAAACTCCTGTCGTAGAAGTAATACACCAACGACATGGAGTACTGCATAGCCAAAGCAGTAGGACGAATCATAAGGAAAATGAAATCAAATATCTGGAACACATTGATGATGCTTACCGTTATGACA
>JBFWKK010000096.1:0-6100 GCA_050252715.1 Sphaerochaeta sp.
ACGGGTTGTAGAAGGCTGCAAAGATCTTGCCGGCAATGGCAGCGGAAATCACATAGGGCAGGAAGTAGCAGGCACGCAGGGCAACCTGTCCCCGGTGGGTTTTGGCGAGAAAGAATCCTACGACGATGCTCAGGATGATGGGGATGGTCAGAAAGAGGACCAACCACCTGAGGTTGTTTGCAAACGCCTCATAGAAGTTCGGATCACCGAAGAGTTCACGATAGTTTTCTACTCCTATGAACTCTTTGGTGAGCAGTCCATTCCAGTTTGTGAAGGAGTTGACCACCGAGTTGAAAGATGGCAGTACGATGACAAGGAAGTGATAGAGGAAGATCGGCAACAAGGAAGCGACTGCCACCCTATTCCCACGTTTCTTGTATCCGAGATGTGCTTGCATGGAATTTCCTGTTGGTACGTGTAGGGTACATACGGAGGAGCATGTTACATCCTCCTCCGTATGATCAGCATTCAGAGCGTCATTTGGCCGAGGGGATGACGGGGACAAACCCCTCGTTCAGTTCCTTGGTGTTCAGGCGCTGCAGTTCTGCAAGGTAGGCATCAATGGTGATTTTCTCTCCATAGACGTCAACGATGCCTTCATAGGCGTAGAGTCTTGTCTCGGGCGGGAAGAAGGCCCAGGTGGTATACCCGAAGGAGCCGTTGTCCAGGGCGGTGTTCACCATTTTCCACATCTCCTGCACGATGGGAGAGAGATTCGCAAACTGCGCTTCGTCTATTACCTTGGGTGCGATATCGAGTCCCGACTCCAGGAACTTGCCCTGGAACTCATCACGCATCATGTTGGATAGGATGTAGCCGCTGATGTCCGCATGTTCTGTTGATGCGGATGCACACCACATGCCTCCGACTGCCAAAGGCATATGGGGCTGCTCATTGGCATTGATGGCAGGATGGAGCATCACGCCGATCTTTTCATAGTCTTCCTGTGCAAGGGGGATGATCCAGTACGGTGCCCAGGTTCCTTCGACCTTGAAGAGAGCCTTGCCGCTGGTGAAGGCGTTTATCGCGTCATCACTGGTGAGGGTGAAGGACTTGCCGTCTGCAAGATAGCCCTTGTCATTCCAGGACTTCACCAGCTCTACCGTAGTCCTGAATGCTTGCTGGTTCCAACCCTGAGCCTCTTTGCCTTCGATGGTACTCTTGAGCAGTTCGCGTCCTGTGTAGCTGAAGAGGATGGAAAGATACCACTCCTGTGCCCAAGGCCAGTCTTGCGAGCCGAGCATGATGGGGATGTAGCCACTGTCTTTTGCTTTCTTGAGTGCGGACTCAAAGCTTGCGAGGTTGGTCAGCGATTCCGGGGTAAGGCCAAGTTTTCCCATGATCTCCTTGTTGTACCATACCACCATCCCTTCGTAGCCGAACGGCAGGGTGTACACCTTGTCATCAATGATGGAGAGCTTGTAGGCCCAATCAAAGAGCGTTCCTTCCCAGTTGTACTGCTTTGCATAGGGAGTAAGGTCAAGAAGCAGTCCGTCTTTCTGGTACCGGTGGACATCGGCCGGGGAATCGATGGTGAAGATGTCCGGTTTGTCCTTTGAGCTCATGCGTGTGTTGGTGATGTCCATACCCTGGCCGCTGACAAACCTCAGTTCGTACTGTGTGCCATGGGTTTGGTTGTATTCACCAACCAGTGTCTCGAAGACGGTTTGTTGGGTGGCAATCTGTCCTTCTTCGGTGACGTTTGAGGAAATTTCGATTATTTGCTTTTCATTTGCTTCTTTCTGGGCTGATGCAAACACCAGTCCGAGGGAACACAGCATGACCAGGAAGAGAATACCCGTTTTTTTCATAAGAAACCCTCCAAAAGTTTTTGTATGTATAGGATATTCCTGTTATTTGCATACAGCATTGCAAAATTACTGCAAAACTATGCAAAAACGACTGTCTACCATTGGGCTTTTCTCCATACGGAGGGGGGCTGTCCTGTTTTGTTCTTGAATTGGCGGTTGAAATTGCAGAGGCTGTCAAAGCCACATTCAAGGGAGATGTCCAGGATGGACTTCTTCCTGTCCCTGAGCATTGCCATGGAAACCTTGAGTTTCACGTCAGTCTGGTACTCTTTGGGGGAGATGCCGATCTGGTCTTTGAAGAGTCGTCTGAAGTGTGATTCCGATAGGCAGCATTGGTAGGCTATGTCGGAGATGGGGGCGTTCAGGTTTCTGAACTCGGTCATGAGGTCCAAGGCACGCAAGATGCGGCTGTCAATTGCTTCGCGCATGGCCAAGGTATCAGAAGCGGTGTTGCCTTCATTCTTCGTTACGTGACGGACTATGTAGGAGGAGATGGAGATGATGAGGCCTTTTGCTATTTCCTTGTACCCTTCCTGCTGTTCTTCCAGCTCGTGGTAGAGGATTCCAAGCATGTTGGAGAACTCCTGGTGCTTGTTTCGGTCGGCGAAGAACATGGAGTTGGAGGGTATTGCAAGGCAGTCCCAGTCCTTGGAGTCGAAGTAGAAGAAGATCCAATGGTTCTTCTTTGCCGGGTTGGTGTTGTTTGCCCGATGGTAGACCAAAGGCCCCACTACCACGCCATCGCCGGGTTTGTAGGAGTGTATTTGCTTGCCTTGGATGAACAGTCCGTATCCTTCAAGGCAGAGTCCTATCTCTATGACGTCGTGGTTGTGCACTTGGTTGATCTCATCATGGGATACGTCATGATGAATCCAATCAAGGGGAAACTCCGGGTCCAAGGGGATGGTGACCAGAGAGTATGAGAATTCCAAGTTATGAACTTTTGCTTTGGTGACTGCCCTACCCATAGGGTGATGGTAGCAGATACAGGGGGATTTCACAAACATGATTGGTTCCAATTTGATTTACCAAGGAGTAAATGCAAGTGAAGCAATCAATGTTTTTATTGTTAACAATATTGGTATTGAAGGAGTAAAAGAGAAGCACCTGCAAGGTGCCTCAGGAAAAAGTTCTAGAAAAGGAGTAAGAAAGAAAATCCAAGTCCATCAAAAGTATTATTGCAACGTCTTTGTTTTTGTTGACACGACATATGGCCCGTGCTATACCTAGGATAGCAACAAAGGAGATGGCAGGAAATGACGAAGCATACAGAAGCTCCCAAGGCAGAAACCATTGAAAAGGTAGTGAGCGTATTCAAGAGGACCGAATCCATCAACGAGACTGCGCTGCAGACAGATATCTCCACTACGAAGGTGAGGAAGATCCTCATCACCGAAGGGTTGTGGGCAAGTGAGCGGTCAGAAGAGATCCGTGTGCTTTCTGAACAGGGAAAGAGTTCAGCTGAGATTGCAGAGATTTTGAAGATCTCTGTAACAATGGTTCAGAACTACCTGCCGTACGAGAAGGGGCTGTATGATGAGCCTGGGAAGACGGATACTGCGGTGAGAAGCGAGATGTATCGCCAGCGAAACCGTGCATATGCCCAAAAGAGCCAAGCAAGGGAGCAACCGATGGGTGCTGGCTTGGATGCTGAGCAGAACCCTGTTGCTTCAAGTGAGAAGAACCTTCGTTATGCAATGCAGCTCCATATGGAACTGCGATTCAGCCAACTTGCTTCCATGGAGGCCGAAGAGGCACAGATGCTTGCAAAATATGGGGCTGTTGCAAAGTCAATTTCTCGGGATGTAGTGGTGCCCTCCTCCTTGGCTTTGCATCAGCTCCATTTTCTCATCAACTTGGCTTTTGGCTGGACGAACAGTCATTTGCACAGTTTCCAGTTGCCGCAACCGTTGTACCAGAAACTGACCGAAGGGAAGTTGCTGGAGATCGCACCGGTGTTTGGGTACTATCTGCAGTTTCCAAGCAGTACCTTCAATGATGAATTCTGGGATGACGACTATGATGAGAGCAAGAGTCCCAGGACCTGGATGCGTTCCAAGTATCTGAAGCAGTACAGATACAGGGGGTATAGGGAATACTGGATAGAGAACCAGGTAGAGATCCAGGATATGGCCCGTCATCTTCCTATTCTGGATGTGCATCCGTTTAGATGGAAAGAAGACACGAAGCCCAGAAAGGTCAAGGTTGAGGATGCTACGCTGCAGGATATGCTGGATGCCATTTGCTTTGATGATGGAATGCCTGATGTCCTGAAGGAGAGTCGTCGTTTGAGCGAGATTCTTTCCCAAAATCCTCATGATATCGATTCGGCAAAGGCTGCTGCCCTGGGAACAGACCAGAGTGCTATACAGATGTACAAGCAGTACCGCGATGGGTTCATTGCAGAAGCAAAACGAAAGAGAGGGCCGAAGGATGTGGATGCTTATACGCATGCCTTCGATCAGATGAGAATTCTGCAGAAGAAAGCAGAACCGAATGGAGTCATGCCAATCACGAGTCAGCTTGTCTATAGTTACGATTTTGGTGATGGTTGGGAAGTGGATATTACGGTGGTCAAGGAGTTCGGGAAGGACAATCAGATTGTAGACGATGAGGCAGCTGCCAAAGTGATTGCTGATGGAAAACCGATCTGCATAGCCAAGGATGGTCTGAATGTGCTTGATGACTGTGGGAATATTCCTGGATACATAGATATGCTCCGTACCATTCATGAAGGAGAGAAAGGGGAAGCCAGAGCTATGAAAGAATGGGCAAGAGGTCAGGGTTGGACAGGGAGGGATGTGAGTCCGAAGAATATGATCTAGGAATCAGAGACATTATTGTGGAAGAATTGGAGGCGTTACCTGGGACCTGCTTTCGCGAAATCAGGCTCTGGAGGTCCCAGTTAGCGATTTTTGTGGAAATTGTGGAGGCTGTAACTGGTACCGATAGTTCCAAGCCTGTGCTTTGAGATACGCTAACCGTTGATCGTGAAGTGTATTGGTGATATTGGATTTTTCCCATCCCATTCCTCCTTGTGAAAGTCAAGGATGTTTTTCACCCCCACTCCGGTAAAGACATAGTACTGCTCACATATCCTGATGACGACTACTTCTTCCTCAAGCTCTTCGATGCAAGCAGGAAAGGCTATGTCAGGAATCCTGTGGCTGAGAGAATCTCACAAGATTTGTGATTGAGCCAAACTATTGTGACAGCTACTGTGTTCTATGCTCATGATACAAGAGAAATATAGTCTTCATAGGCCAAATTGATTCCTTTTACCAACTCAGTACTATAAGCCCACCCTAAAGAAGCAAGCTTTGAAACATCCAGCAGTTTTCTAGGAGTTCCATCAGGCTTGGAAGAATCGAAGACAATCTCTCCCTTATATCCAACTACATCTCGTACAAGATATGCCAATTCTTTGATGGAAAGGTCTTTCCCGGTACCAACGTTCACAGTCTCATTCCCACTGTATTCATTCATGAGAAACACACAAGCATCAGCAAGATCATCCACGTATAAAAATTCTCTCAAGGGTGTCCCTGTACCCCATATTGTTACGCTTGTAGCTTTTGATACCTTTGCCTCATGAAACCTTCTGATGAATGCGGGCAATACATGAGAATTCTGGGGATGATAATTGTCATTCAGTCCGTAGAGATTGGTTGGCATGGCGCTTATGAAATCTGTTCCATATTGCTTGTTAAGATATTCGCAGTATTTCAGCCCTGCAATTTTTGCCAATGCATAGGCCTCATTGGTCGGTTCAAGAGAACTTGTCAGAAGGCAATCCTCTTTCATCGGCTGGGGAGCAAGCTTGGGATAGATGCAGGAAGACCCCAAGAACAGGAGCTTCTTGACCCCATGCTGCCAAGCGCTATGCAGGACATTCATCTCGATGGTCATGTTGTCATACATGAAATCCGCAGGGTAGGTACTGTTGGCCATGATCCCACCCACCTTTGCAGCTGCAAGAAACACATATTCCGGCTTCTCGTTTGAAAAGAATGCCTCAACCTTATCCTGCCTACGTAGATCCAGTTCCTTGCTGGAACGAAGAACAAGATTTGAATAACCCAGACTAGTAAGTTTGCGTACTATTGCAGAGCCTACCATACCTGAATGACCTGCTACATATATCTTGGCGTCCTTATCCATTTCAGTCGTACTCCCTGCTGATTCTTTCCTCATGCTCTACAAGTTCAAGGTCATGCTTTACCATCAATGAGACGAGCTCCTGAAAACTGGTCTTCCTTGGGTTCCAGCCAAGCAGTGTTCTTGCTTTT
>JBFWKK010000097.1:0-6026 GCA_050252715.1 Sphaerochaeta sp.
ACATACGTGGTATGTAACAGCTGGTGGCTCAAATGCCCCAAGGGTTGCTTTAGGAACGAGGTATAGAGTTCCTGGATGGACGGATTCTCATGGGATTTGCGTATCGGCATACCACGGTCTTCCTCATAGATCGACATGGCACGTTTTCTCCTAATTTCCTTGTTTGTAGGAATAGGTTGTCCTCCTCCACCGAGGCATCCGTCGGGACAGGTCATTACTTCTATAAATGCGTAGGGACTCTTGCCTTCCTGAATCTGGTCCAAGAGGACTCGGGCGTTCGCCAGTGTATTGGCTACGGCAACCTTAAGCGGGGTTTCCCCAATCATGATGGTCGCCTCCCTAATACCTGCTCCTATGCGAATTTGTTCAAACTCCAATGCATCCAGCTTGGTTTTGGTAATGGTCTCATAGGCGGTCCTGAGGGCTGCCTCCATAACTCCTCCAGTGGCACCAAACAATACCGCTGAACCGGTGGACTGCCCTAGGGGATCGTCAAACTTACCATCTTCCAGATGGGCAAAATCTATCCCGATTCTCTTCAGCATTCTTGCCAGTTCCCGTGTGGTCAGCACATAATCGACATCACAGAAGTACTCATCATCGGTGAACGAGCCCTTGTCCCTCCAGTAGGAGAATGCACTGTCAATCTCACTTCTTCCTGCTTCAAACTTCTTTGCTGTACATGGCATGATTGAAACCACCCGTATGCTTCGAGGGTCTATTCCTGCCTGCTCCGCATAATAGGTCTTGGCAATGGAACCAAACATTTGCTGTGGAGACTTGCAAGATGAGAGATGTTCCAGTTGATCGGGATAGAAGGTCTCGATGAACTTGATCCATCCAGGTGAACAGCTGGTGATCATGGGGAGCGTCCCACCGTTGGTTAAGCGTTGAATCAACTCATGAGACTCTTCCATGATGGTCAGATCTGCACTGAACTGGGTATCGAATACTCTGTCGAATCCCAGGGTCCGGAGCGCGCTGACCATCTTTCCGGTCACGAGGGATCCCTCACCCAAACCCATTGCCTCTCCGAGTCCTACTCTAATTGCAGGGGCTGTCTGTACCAGCACCACAAGATTTGGGTCAGCAATTGCATCAAAGACTGCGCTCTCATGACTCTTCTCGGTAATGGCACCGGTCGGACACACGAGAGAACACTGCCCGCAGTTCGTGCATACGGAGGAAGCTAGCCCCTCATCGAAGAACGTTGACACCGTAGTGCGGAGTCCCCGTTGCATCATCTCGATTGCATGCACTTCTTGGACATTTGCACATACCTCAACGCAACGATTGCAGAGAATGCAAGCATTAGGGTCGCGAACAATTGATGGAGAAGAGTCGTCGATTGGCCGTATCGATTTCTTCGTTCTTTCGAATCGTGATTCTCTCACTCCCAGTTGCAGGGCAAGTGCCTGCAATTCGCAGTTGAGATTTCTCTCACAGGTGGTGCAAAGCAGTGGATGGTTGGCAAGCAACAACTCAAGGTTCAATTTCCTTGCGCTCATGACACGATTACTATGAGTATGGATGACCATATCCTGCTTGACGGTATGCAAGCATGAGCGAACCAAGCGTTTGTACCCATCTATTTCAACCACGCAGATACCGCAGGACCCATGTGCTGATACATCTTCGAGGTAGCAGAGAGAGGGAACCTTGATTCCTGCAACGTTGCATGCATCCAAGATTCTCGTCCCTTCTGGAACTGTGACAGTTTTTCCATCAACGGAGAGTGTGATCATCTTCCTATCCATAGAGCACCTCCTGTTCACACTTGACATCACACCGGAGACATCTACCTGCCTCCATCCGCGCCTGTCGGCCTGTATAGCCCTTGTTCACCTCTTCGAAGGAACCACTTCTTGCTGCGACAGGAAGTTTTTCAGCATTGATTGCTTTCCCTTCATACAGGGTTTTACCCACTGTCTGTTCATAGCTAAAGGTAGTAAAGAGCTGTGCAAACCGGTCTTCTCCACTCAACCTGCGGTCGATCAAGCGGGCAACTTCCTTGCCCTGCCCCATCGCCTCGGCTGCTGTGGAAGGACCGTTGATGACATCCCCGATTGCCCAGACATGTTCCTGGTTGGTCTCATACAGGTATGGTTTCACCTCCAGATGGCCTCGCTTGGAAACTGCAAGCTTTTCTGTTTCCAGAAGTTCTGTATCAACTCGCTCTCCTATGGCTACAATGACCGTGTCACAAGCGAGGGACCGAATGGAGCCGGTTCCTCGGCGGATTCTTCTTCCGCTGAGATCATACTCCCCGATCTCCAATGCTTCTACCTCGAGTGCCTCGAGGCGGCCTTTATTGTCTCTCGATATCCGCTTTGGAGCAACATTGAAGATACAAGGGATACCTTCAGCAAAGGCTTCCTCGATCTCACTCTCGTTGGCCGGCATATCCTCCTTATCACGTCTGTAGGCAATGGTGACCTCTACGCCTAATCGCCAGAGAGATCGTGCAACATCAATGGCGACATTGCCACCACCGATGACAACCACACGATCTCCAACAGGGGGTGTATCTCCCTCAGCCAGAGCATTGAGTACATCGGTGCCCTGGACTACCTGTCCCCTATCAGCTCCATCAAGCTGCAAGGTTGCATGATGATAAGAACCTAGAGCCAAGATGACTTCATCATAGGATTGCTTGAGATCTGAGATCTGCATGTCTTTTCCAAGTCGCTTGTTGAAAGCAAAGGTTATTGGCAGCTGCTCGAAGAGCTCCAATTCCTTTGCCAGCACTTCCCTGGGCAGTCTGTAGCTGGGTATGCCATAGCGAAGCACCCCACCTGCTTCTTGGTGTTCATCATAGATGGTCACCTCATGACCAAGACGTACGAGGTAGAATGCCGCGCTCAGTCCAGCCGGTCCTGCGCCGACAATTCCAATCTTCTTACCTGTTGAAGCAGGAATTTTAGCAACCATCTCCTGGTACACATCTTGTTCATTGCCCATCTTGTAGAGCGTATCTGCAAGGTAACGATGCAATTCACCCTGATGAACAGGAGAATCCAATGTATCCCTTCTACAACGCATCTGACAGTGGAAGTGACATATTCTCCCAAGGGTACCGGGAAGAGGATTATCTTCCAAGGTGGAGGTAAATGCCTCTACCAGTCGATTTTCCCTGAGCAGTGCGATATAGGTGGGAATCCGCATGGAAAGTGGACAGGAGTTGGAGCAAAGCTCTTCCACCAAGGCCTCGCAGGTTCCAGCCTCACATCGCTTTCTCAGAATATGGTTTTCATACTCCTCCGGAAAATATCGTAATGTCGTAAGTACTGGATTGGTTGCAGACTGCCCGAGCCCGCACATTGCTGTATCGCTGATATGGGCTCCCAAGGTTTCCAACATCTGCAGATCGTCTTTCTTTCCTTCCCCTTTGGTAATTCTGTCAAGAATAGAAAATACTTGTGAGAGGCCTTCCCTACAGGGGGTACAGTTTCCACAGGACTCCTTGGTGGTAAATTCAACGAAATAGCGTGCAGAGTCCACCATGCAGTTATCATTGTCCATGACAACCATACCTCCAGACCCCATGATGGATCCGAGGGCAGCCAGACTCTCATAATCGATGCTCTTGTCAAAGAGACGGGCGGGAATGCAGCCTCCTGAGGGTCCTCCACTCTGTACCGCCTTGATACGTTTGGTCTTCGAGACTGATCCTCCACCTGCCTCGTATACCAAGGTGGTTAGCTTCTCTCCCAAGGGGAGTTCTACCAGTCCGGTGTGCTTTACTTTACCTACCAAGGAAAACACTTTCGTTCCGGGTGAGGAAGGAATTCCATATTTCAAAAACCAATCACTCCCCTTCCCAATGATAAGGGGAATGTTGCACCAAGTCTCCAGATTATTGATAGTTGTTGGGTAGCCAAGATACCCTTTCTGACTGGGGAATGGTGGTTTCGAGCGAGGACGACCAGCTCTTCCTTCCAGCGATGCAATCAGGGCTGTTTCCTCTCCACAGACAAAGGCCCCGGCACCTTCTACAACCTGTAGGTCGAAGCGCATGTTGGCACCAAGAATGTCTTTCCCTAACAGATTGTTAGCATAGGCATCTGCAATTGCTTTTTGCAACCGCTCCACTGCAAGAGGGTATTCAGCACGGACATAGATGATTCCCTCTTCTGCCCCGGTAACGTAGGAGGCTAGCAACATGCCTTCTATAAGCATATGAGGGTCGCTCTCCATCTCATTACGGTTCATGTATGCCCCGGGGTCTCCCTCATCGGCATTGCAGATCAAGTACTTCTGCGCTGACTCTTCTTTCTTCATCAACTCCCACTTGAGTCCGGTGGGGAACCCGGCTCCCCCACGGCCTCTAAGCTTTGATGATTTGACTTCATCGAGTACAGCATCCCTGTTCATGGAAAAGAGCGCTTTTTCCAGTGCTCTATATCCACCAACAGAAACATACTCAGCGATGTTGGTCGGGTCGATGATCCCAGCATCACGGAGCACCAGTTTTAGCTGTGGATGGAAAAAGGGTATCTCATTCCATTCTAAAAGTTCGGGAAATCCATCACCATACTCATGAAAGGAGAGATGATGGTCCCATCTGCTGATTTTGCAGAAGGCTTTTTCCGAATAATATGTACCTTCAAGAAGCGCTTTTACAATCGGTGCACAATCAGCCTCCCCTACCTTGTGCAGGAGCACCATAGGCTTTCCGGGGATGGAAATCAACACAAGTGGTTCTTCACTGCAACAACCAAAACAACCAACTGAGCGAAGAAAAAATCCATCTTTCTTTTTCTTTTGAAGAGCTGAAAATGCTTCAAAGAGCACATCTGCACCACTGCCGATTCCGCAAGTGCCCATTCCTACAGCAATTGCTGGTATGTCTGGATAGAGGGTCTTTCTTCCTTCATTGTCTAAGCGATCCAATATACTGCTCATGCTCCCTCCTTTCGCGCTGAGAGGGCTTCTATCATGGTAGCGAGTTTCTCTTCGGTCACCATGGAGTGAATCACTTCATCGATTGCAATGACCGGAGCAAGTGCACACTGCCCAAAACAAGCCACAGTATGTACGGTAAAACGATAATCAGGGGTGGTGGCCATCCCATCTTCGTCCAATTCAATGCCCAACATATGCAACACATTGTCTAGCAAAGGTTTGGATCCCCTTGTATGACAGGCCGTTCCACGACAGACTGTGATTACATGTTCACCTTGTGCTTTCAGATTGAAAAAAGCATAGAAGGTGACAACTGAATAGATTTGGGATAGCGGTACACCCAACTCTTTGGCCACCATTACCAGCTCTTGTTTGGGGAGATAGTTGTGCTCATTCGTGCGTTGTACTGCTTCAAGTATGGAGAGAAGTGCACCATGACGCTCTCTATGCTTGGAAACAATCGCCGCGATCTCATTCGCTCGATCATTCATGAGGACCTCCTTGGGAAAAAAACACGGGACACACCCTTTGTATTGCAAATACCATTAAATATGGCAGTAGCAGTTCCAGAAGATCATGTTTATTCTAAACCAGCAAATCTCTAAAAGCAAGGTGTTTTATTTACGACTAAAATGCAATAAAGAGTATTATTTTACTTTATTTGCTTTTTTATGTGAATTTAGGTAGATTAAAATTTAATCTCTTCTATTTGACCTTCACTTGGGTTTTTACATATGCTGTAACGAGGAGGAATGCATGAAACACTATAGAAAAGAACTGTTTTTCCATATCCCTACCAGAAGAGGATTGGTAAACATTACCAGTGATGTCCAGGATGCCATTAATGAGAGCGGTATCAAGGAGGGCTTGGTATTGATTAATGCCATGAATATCACCGCCAGTATTTTCATCAACGATGATGAGCGTGGCTTGCATCAGGACTATGAACGTTGGCTTGAGAAACTAGCTCCTGAAAAACCCTACAGCCAGTATAATCACAATGGATTTGAGGATAATGCAGATGCCCACTTGAAGAGAACCATTATGGGACGAGAGACGGTGTGTGCCATTACAAACGGAAGACTCGACTTTGGAACGTGGGAGCAGATCTTCTACTTTGA
>JBFWKK010000098.1:0-5941 GCA_050252715.1 Sphaerochaeta sp.
AAACCCCATTTACCGACGCCATTCAGCCTTTTGGGCTGATTTTTCTTTCAACAAGTCCGAAAGTCAGGACGTGGTTGTGGCGAGCAAGCATGTGGGATGCTACGATCCCGAGATGATGAGAGTCCTGTGTGGTGAAGCTGGGCTACCTGGAGCCGGAGATACGGTCCATCGCCAAGAGATCGATGATGGCACTGACCACCGGAAGCACCGACGAGCTCTTCACCCGTCTGCCCTACAGGGAGCTGACCCGGCCCATCTATCCCCTTGACGGGGAGTTCGATGCTGAGCTCGAGTTGATCTGACCTATACGAGAAAGAGGATTTTAGATCATGGGGAGTGACTGCCGCGGTTTCTCCCCATGTTGGTTCCCGTTGGATAGTATATAATGGCTCATGTTCTAGCGGTTGAGAAGAGGCTTGAAATACTCCTTCATGAACACAACAAATCGTTCCATTTCATGGGGCCGGATATCTCCGATATTTGCAATCCTGAATGTATTGATATTGCCCAACTTGCCTGGATAGATAGTGAATCCCAAATCCCTTGCCCTATCGTGGAACTCATCAAACGAGTAGGAAGTATCCTTTGGTTCCAGAATGGCAGTAATGAGATGTGATTGAATGTGCTTTTCAACAAGCATTTTTAGTCCAAGCTCTTCCACTGCAGCTACCAATACCTTCCAGCATTGAGTGTATCGCTCGTACCTCTTTTCTATCGTCTCCTGCTTTGTCTCGATAATTGCCTGACGAAGAGCATTCAATACCTGCACTGGAGGGGTAAATCGTGTCTGCAAGGTACGGGAAAAGTACTGGTACTGGTCATAAAGATTCATGTAGTAGTTCCGCATCGGCTCGTCCTTGAGTTTTTCCAACTCCCTGCGATTGCAGAAGACAAAGCAAGCACCAGCCATCCCCTGGATGCACTTGTTGGACGTGGAGGCCATAAAATCGATGCAATCACGCTCCATATCGATGGAGATGGCAGAGAAGGCACTGACTGTGTCGATGATGGTCACGATTCCAAGTTCGTGACACATTTTTCCAATCTCAGGGATTGGGTTCATCAACCCTGTGGTTGTCTCATGATAGACGGCAGCAAGATGGGTAAACTTCCCTTCTAGGAGCCTCTTATGCAGTGCTTTCATATCCAAAGCTTCATACGTGGAACTTTCAAAGACTTCAAAGTCCAGCTTATACACTGATGCAATCTTTGCCAGTCTTTGGCCGTAAGAGCCGTTGTTGATGACCAGAAGCCTTCCGTCCTGGGGAACACAAGAGGAGACCATCACCTCATCGGCGAGGGTACCTGAGCCGGCAAAGAGAACCGTTTCATAGGCATCCCTGGATCCAACAAAGTCAGTCAGCTCATCACAGATCCATCGCATCATCTGACCAAACTCTTCTTCCCTGGGACAAATATCCGTGCATACTTGTGCGTATTTCACAGAATCAGTGGTGGTTGCAGGACCAGGGTTCAGCAGCACTTCCCGCTGTACACCTCTCAGGTTCTCGCTCTCCTTGATCATAGGAAGAATTTTCTCTTTTGCAATGCTGAGGTGGGAGGCATCATCAATCTCTCTCCATGCAAGATACTCAATCTTGCGTACAAAGAGGTGTTGACCTCCTTGCTGAGCCCCAACCAATGCAGTTTCGTACTCCATCTTCGGCATATCCTGATGATGGCTCCTTGCAAAGGAGCACATGGCCATCAAGGTCTCGTGTGACAGCTTTGAGATTCCCACCAGCTCAGCATAGGAAGAACCAACTGTCTCCCGTTGCTTGGATATCTGCAGTACCTCCTGTCTCTCATCGACGGAAATGTACACCTCATCACCGGATTGGGTTGTCCCTGATCCCAATACAACGTTTCGGTGCGGGTCATTCAAGAGAGCAAACAGGGCAATGGAGTCATAGATCAGATCCGACTCCAACAGAAGGATATCACCCTGTACATGGGGGGCACATACTTCCAGGGTTCCCATGCTCCCCGTTTCGGCATATTTTTCATTGTGCACTGGTACAATTGCCGGATATTTTTCAGCAAGTTCCTCATACCACTCACTGCAATACCCTGTGCCGATGACAATCCTTTCAATTCCGTGTTCGATCAACTTCCTAACCGACATCTCCACGATATACTTGCCATCCAGTTCCAGAAACCCCTTCGGTCTGTCCTTGGTCATGTCACCAAGTCTTGAGCCAAGCCCTGCACCAACAATTACTGCTTCTCGAATCATCTTTTTTCCTCTGCAATGTACTGCATATATGCCTGTTTATTTTCAACCGGAGTCGTCTTTGGACGCCCAAGATCTTTTCTGTTTCCCTTCTTCACCATGACCTCAATGCAACACGGTCCAGATATATCACCAGAAAGGATTTCTGCCAGTTCTTGTGCACCTCTTACCTGTAAGGCGGAGCAATAGCCAAGGCTGCTTGCCACCCCACAAAGATCGATGGTTCTTCCTACCGTGGGTTGTCCTCCCACCGAATCATGGGATCCATTGTTCAAGATGATGTGGATATAGTTCCTAGGTCTTGTTGTACCAATGATAGCCATGCCACCAAGGTGCATCAACGCTGCCCCATCACCATCGATGCAGAGAACCTGCCGGTCTTTCTTGGCCAAGGCTATACCAAGGGCAATTTGGGAAGCATGCCCCATGGAACCTACGGTTAGAAAATCCTTCTCATGGCCTTCCCCTCTTTGCTCACGAATCTCATAGAGCTCACGAGAAGCCATGCCGGTGGTTGAGACGATGATGGCATCGTCCTTTAGGTGGGCTACAATGTGCTGGAGAGCTTCCTCACGGGTCATGCTGCCCTCTACTTCCGCTTTGTTTTTCAGGGTATAGTCCGCAAACAATCCCTTCCTGATGACCAGCGCAAAGGGACTGCTGTTCTCCCTCATAGAGGTATAAGCCGTTTCCACTTGCTTGATCATCTGCTCAGGATCGTCAGAGAGAATCTTGTAGGGAATACCCATGGTCTCAAGCAGTGGGATGGTTACCTTGCCCTGCTTCACATGCTGAGGTTCATCATGGAAGCCAGGTTCCCCCCTCCATCCGATACAGAGCAAGAGCGGTATCTGATAGACATCCCCATCGGCCAGGGAGAGCAGTGGATTGACTGCATTTCCCTCCCCGGAGTTTTGCATGTAGACCAAGGGAATGGAGGAGGTGGCAAGATGGTGTCCGACTGCCAAGCCCACGGCATTTCCCTCGTTTACTGCAATGATGTGGTGGTCACTGTCAACTGAGTCGCTGATATAGGCACAGAGACTTTTCAAAAGTGAATCAGGAACGCCAGTGAAAAAATCGGTTCCCTGTTCTTGTACTGCATCGATGAATCGTGATGGTGTTATCATACCTACTGCCTTCTACTTGGTTCCTGGAATGAGTTCAAGAATCTGCTTGATCGGCATACACAGAGGGTCTGCCTCAAGGGACCTGCCATGTTCTAGGATGGTCTTTGCTGCATTCACCATCGCCGGGTATGCCGCACGTAGCATGTGGTTTGCATAGATGACGATATTGGCACCCCACTTTTGGAACTCCTCCTCCGTATACTGGTTGTAGGTGGTTGGAACCAGTACCAGGGGGACATGGTGGTACTCCTTGCGGAACCGGATACAGAACTCCTTGATATCCTCCCCACTCTTGTTCTTGCTGTGTATCATGATGCCGTCGGCTCCAGCTTTCACATAAGCCAGACCCCTTTCCAGGGCTTCATCAACCGTACCTCCGGCAATCAGGGATTCAAGGCGTGCGATGATCATGAAATCCTTGGTCACCTGTGCCTGCTTGCCCATACTGATCTTGTTGCTGAAATCCAGGATGGGCGCAAGTTGCTGCTTCACATCAGTACCGAAGAGCGAATTCTTCTTCAGGCCCATCTTGTCCTCTATAATAATGGCCGATATGCCATTCCTCTCCAAGGTACGTACCGTATAGACGAAGTGTTCTGCAAGTCCTCCGGTATCGCCGTCATAGATGATCGGTTTGGTGGTGCACTCAAGAATGTCAGTGACTCCCTGCAAGCGAGTGGTCAAGTCCACAGCCTCAATATCGGGTTTTCCCTTGGAGGTCGAATCGGTAAGACTGGAGGACCACATACCGTCAAAGGAGTTATATTCCCCATCCTTGCAGACACAGACAGTCTCAGCGATCAAGCCGGAAAGTCCATCATGGACCTCCAGAATCCGTACGATCGGTTTGGCGGAAATGAGACGACGCAGTGTCTTAAGCCGCACCTCAGGTGTGGTGCCGATGGCCTTCTGTTGCTCAGCCAGTGCAGTTGAGTTGATGCCCTTGGTGTACGGTACCTCAATTACCTTTCCACCCAGTTCTTCCATGACCGAAAAGACTTCGTCGCGGATCTTGCTGAGTGGGCCGGCAACCCAGTCATCACCGTGGATGATATAGTCAGGCTTGTACTTGATGAGGTTCGGGACATAGCTCCAATCCTCCTGGGGAACTACCTTTGCAACTCCCTTTATGTTCTCTACCACTACTTTCCTCTGCTCATAGGAGAGATACGGCAGTCGCTTATGGGGAGCCAATGCTGAGTCGGTAAGCAATCCTATGATGAGATCTCCGTAGGAGGATCCTTCGTTGATGATGTTGATGATTCCTGGGTGGATGATATCTCCGGTAATTCCCAAATAGACTGTAGCCATGTAATCTGTATCTCCTGTACTGCGTCCTTTTTACTCTACCTCAAAACCATGATGGTGTCTAACAATCCAGCTTTGTAAGTAAATATTCAGCTACCCGCTCACCACTGGCGCCCTGGTACTGCCATGCAGTCTCTTTGGCCTGCTTCCGATTCTCTTGGAGCAACGTGCTTTTCGAAGTTTCCAACAATACATCCCCAATTCTCTGGAAGTCTCTCTCTTGCAGTTCCACACCAATTTCTGGAAGGATCCTGAACTTCCATGGCTCTTCCTCAATATCGTAGGAATCATAGGGACGGGCATCAAAATCAGCATTCACATACAAGAAGGGTCTATCGAAGAGGAAGGTATAGTCAAAAATAACTCCTGAGAAGTCCGATATCATGATATCCGAACGGGAGAGGGAACGAAGGTTTTCGTTTTCATAGTCCCATTCAAGATTCTCTCTCCCTGCATACCTGTTCTCCAGAGAAGCGAGCACCTCTTTTTCAGATTGTCTCGATTGCGGATGTGGCCTGACAATAATGGTGAACCCCGTCTCTACCAGCGGATCGAGCAGGGCAGAGCCATAACGGCTTAGGATTCCACTCTTACCCCAGGATGGGGCTATGAGAACGGTAAAGGATGTTTTCTCTTCCTTGCCAAGGGAGAGAACCTTCTGTTGCAGCACATCCAGATAGGGACAGCCAACCACAACCAACTCTTTTTCTTGTAGGTCACGTTGCCTTTCCAATATCCTGATATGGGCCATCTGGTACGCTCCAGAGAGCAGCACAGAGTCATAGTAGTCCAAGCCAAACAGACGGTAGCTGGTTGCATCGTCAACAGAGTGCATAATGTGCGCATAGTGCTTTACCCCACGAGAGCGCTTGAGCTGATAGACATCAAGGCCGGGGGTAGTCATCAGACATACGTCTGCCTCCAAAAAATTCAGTCGGGTGAATGCCTTGTTCCCCTCTCCGATATACTCACTCGTTATGTGTTGGTACCCTTCCTGGAAGACAAAATCGTCTTCACTTGAGGTATAGAACACAGTAGACACTCCCCTGCTCTCCAATGCATCCAATATCGGCTTGAACACAGTCCAGTACCGTTTTCCTTCCGAGTATATCACCAGAGGATAGCGGAGTTTGCTGCCGGTAGCCTTCCCTCCGGAGAATACAAACTTGAGTTTGATAATCGCAGCCTTCCCCAAAAAATAGAGCATGGTCACCAAACCTATCACAATGGAAAACAACATGCTTCCCGTACCGGGGTCTATGTATAACAG
>JBFWKK010000099.1:0-5786 GCA_050252715.1 Sphaerochaeta sp.
GACCCCAGTTTTCTCAGATTCTGCACCTCCACGATCAAGGCACCTTCATCATTCTTTACCAAGCCGAAGACCAACAGCGGCCAACGACCTGCCAGCAAAGGGTAAAGGCGCTTATAGAGTTCAGGGAACAGCACCGTCTCGTAGAGTGCTGTCTCATCCTCAAAGGAGACAAAGCTCATACATTCTCCTGTTTTGGTCAATACCTGTTTCTGGGTAATCTGGTAGCCAATGAGCGTAACATATCGCTCCACATTTTGATCAATCTCACATGCCTTGATCCGGTGGACTGAACTCAAGAGGTGTGCGTAGAGTACCAAGGGGTGATGATTCCTGAGAAAACCCAGGGAAGCAAACTCACGATGGAGTTCTCCTTCACTGTAGGGGCGCTGAATGGCAACAGGAAGCTGCTCTTTCTTGTAATGGGGCTGCTCAATAGAAAACAAGTCTGCCTGCCCATTGCATGAGTGGGACCGTGTCGTGGTGAGCAGTATCCTGAGTTGGTCACTTCGCTTCCTTGCAGGGGCCAATGAGTCAAACGCACCTGAGGCTACCAAGGCCACCAGATCCTCCCTGCCCAGAGCGAGTCGGTGGGAAGCTTCTTCTAGAGTGGAAAACCATCCACCTTGCTTTCGTTCCTCAATAATTCGCTTCATAGCATTTCTGCTAAGTTCAGCAATGGCCATTAGGCCGATGATGAGGGTGTTTCCTTCAGCCCAGTACGCTATCCTGCTTGTATTGATATCGGGACCGGTCAGGGTAAGCCCCATCCTTCTTGCCTCACTGATATACGCCTGGGGGCGGTAGTATCCCCCTTGGTTGGTCAATACAGCTGCCATGAAATGGGCTGGATGATGGACCCTGAGGTATGCACTTTGGAAGGAAACCATTGCATAGCTTGCTGAGTGTGGCTTGCAAAAAGAGTAGCCATCGAAGGAGAGCATCATCAGCCAGATTTGTTCAGCAACCGAAGGATTGACCCCATTCTTTTCACAACCTGCAAAGAACTGGTCCCTGAATACCTGCAGACGTTTCCCATCAGCCTTCTTTGCAATGATCTTGCGAAGCTGATCGGCATCAGCTTGGGAAAAGCCTGCCAAGGCAACGGCTGTCTTGGAGACATCTTCCTGGTAACAAAGAATCCCGTATGTCTCGTCCAGAATATAGGCAAGCCTGGGATGCAGGGGTTCCCACCGTTTTCCTTTCAAACGCTGGACGTACTCATTGATGTACTTGTTTGCTGCAGGCCGGATGAGGGAGGAGTGAATGACGATATGTGCAAAATCCCCTCGTCCTGTTTTCTTCTGCAACTGCCGCATTGCAGGAGATTCAATGTAGAAGACTCCCATCGAATCCCCACGGGCGAGGGCATTGACGGTTTCAGCATCTTCTGCAGGCTGCCATGTTCGTTCATCGAGGGAGACTCCCTCTTCCCTCAGGTTTTGCAAGGTATCGCGGATGACTGCAAGGGAGCGGTTTCCCAAGAGATCAATCTTTACAAAGCCTGCCATTTCCGTCCCCTCTTTCTCCCAACTCAGCAAGGGATATCCATCGGCTGAGCGGAGGATCGGGGCATAACGGGTTATCTCTTTGGGTGTGATAACCAATCCACCACAGTGCATGGAAATCTCTTTGGGAAGTCGGTCAAGTGCTGTGGCTATCCGCACAATGGTCTGCCACAGTGGGTCAAGCAGAGCATCAATCCCTTTCATGAACAACGTCTCTTCCGCTTTGGTAATCTGTGCATCACTCAGTCCATAACAACGGGCCGTTTCACGGATAGCGGAGCGCAGACGAAAACGGTTGTGGTTGGCTACCCTCGCACAGTGTTCAATACCAAAGCGTTCAAAAACAGCAGCAAAAACCCCATCTCGTTCATCCCATGCAAAGTCAACATCGATGTCCGGTGG
Organism: Sphaerochaeta sp.; assembly: GCA_050252715.1. Classification (GTDB taxonomy): domain Bacteria; phylum Spirochaetota; class Spirochaetia; order Sphaerochaetales; family Sphaerochaetaceae; genus Sphaerochaeta. The sequence continues at coordinate 1,908 of JBFWKK010000099.1, forward strand.
GTCTTGGCGGGAAGGGGAGAGGAACCGTTCAAAGTACAAATGATGGGCAATGGGATCCACATTGGTAATGAAGAGGCTGTACGAGACGATGGATGCAGCTCCTGACCCTCTGCCGCAGGTCCTGCTACTCATCTGTACTATATCGTGCATCACGAGGAAATAGGGGGCGAACCCCTTTTCGTTGATGATGCCCAACTCATAGTCGATACGTTCCATGATGGCATCATTAATCTCCCCATAGCGGTTCTCCGCACCTAGGTAGACCCGATTTTTCAGTTCTTCCTCAGCACTGCCTTGTGCAGTGACCGGATAGGTAGGAAAGATGAGGGAGGAGGAAAATGGGTCGTACGGTATAAGGATCTGTGCATGCTCTATGGCCTCTGGCCAGGGCGCAAAAGCCTGTTCCCACTCCTCTTGCCTGAGCAATATTCCTCCTTTTTGTATATACGCTTCCTCTGTAAGACTGCCCACACTTTTATGGAGAGCAATGGCACGAAGTACCCGGTGGACCTCCCGTTGTCCTTCTTCAAGCAGAAAAGCTCCATCAATGGCGAGAAGGGGAACAGTGAGTTTTTTCGCAGTTGTGATGATCTGCAGGGAATCTGGGCTAATCGCACCGTACAGGGCTGCTCCTGTATCGGCAAGCTGGGAAAGGATTGCACTACTTGTGGTTGCCAACACAAGACCTTCCGAAGTTTTCTTAAGTGTAGGGAGATACGAAAAGGAAGGATCGAGATTCCTCTTGCTGATGAGGGTGCAGAGTAGCTCATAGCCCTTCTGGTCTTGGACGAAGGCAAACAGATCCCCCTGCCTTTCGGTAAGCAGGCAAGCACAAACAAGGGATATTCCCCTCTCTTTTGCTGCTTCCCTGTAGACAGGATACCCATAGAGGTTGTCACGGTCCGTGATGGCAACTTGTTCTACCTGCATTGCCTGTAAACGGTCGAAGAGGTCATCCACCGCCACTGGAGAGAAGAGAAGTGAGTAGGCTGTGCTCAGAGCTAGACGACTACGCATGGGCGATGGCTGTTGCATGGGTCAGGATGCCAGGACCAAACTTATGACGCATTCGATCAACTGCCTGTTGTAGGGAGTCCGAGCGATGCTGTGCATCGGGGAGAAAGAGGTCCAGAGTCGGTGCAAGTGGGGAGAGTTCGGCGAGGGAGAGTGAGCAAGAGAGCACATGTACCCTACGGCTTGCTGCCAGTTGGGCAACCTTCCATGCAACAAGGGTGATCTCATGGTCATAGACCCACTGTCCCTTGGTACGGAGGGACGCCTCGCTCCTTCTTCCATCACTGTAGAGCAGTGCTATTTGGATCTTTGCGCAGCCAAGTCCTGCAGATCTCATGGCCAAGGCTGCATCCTCTCCTGCAGCGACCACAGCGGCATGGAGGGCATCCATCTCCAGGATTGGTGCAGCAAACCTGATTTTCCTCTGCACAAGCCGTTTCTCTGGCAGCCCGGTTTGCAGTGGACTGCTATCCAGTCCACGGGCAGCATCGCGAAGAGCCAAACCACGTTTGCCCAGGAAGGCAAGTACCTGGTCATCCTTCAGCGCTGCAATCTGGCCAATTGTCGTGATACCTGCCACCGAGAGCAGTCGTGCAGTGGCAACTCCTACTCCGCTCAGCAAGGAAACATCCTGCCATGCAAGGAATGAAGCCTCATCCCCCTCCCTGACCTGAATCAATCCAGCAGGTCTGGTGGTACGGGTCCCCACTTTGGCGACCAGCTTGTTGGAGGCCACAGCCACTGAAGCATCAAGGTTCAGCTTCTCTTTGATTTCTCCCCGAATATGCACAGCGCTATCCACCACCGGGCCGAAGAGGCGTGTGGTTCCCTGCATGTCCAGATAGATATGACCGCCCCGGTCGCACTGGATGCTGGGAGAATATGCCTGTGCGATGGTGGTAATTGCTGCATCAGCCTTTGCCGTGCTTTGCCTGTCCCAGGGGAGTACCTGCAGGGAGGGGATTCTCTGTTTTGCAAGACGAAGTGGCATACCGGTCCGTACTCCTTCCTCCCATGCTCTGCGTGATGGGGTAAGCACTACTGTTCTTGCCGACCCCTCCATGGCGACCACAAATGGGGTGTCAGCAAGACTTGGATTTTTTGCCACTGCTACTGCTGCTGCAAAGTCGGTCACATTGATATGGATGATGCTTGCCCCGGAAGGTCGCATACTTTCCCTCCTACTGCCAACTGGTACAACATCAGCGCATTGGCTACTGCCTGACCCCTGCGATGGTTGTTGAAGTAGATGAGTACCTTCTGTGTATGTGTAGTAAACGATTGAATCCGTCCAAGTAGGCTGGCAAGTTCCTTAGCACTGTACAGATAATCGTAACGGCTTGCACGATCCGATCCCCACCAAGTCTCTTCATTCCTTCCATGGAGCCTGATATAGGCAAGTGAGTTGCTGGTTTTTACATCCATCATGGGAGGATTGCCTTTCACCGAGGGCATGTCAAGGGAAGCAAGGGCAATGTTTCTCTGTCGTAGTGAGTCAAGAGTACGATTGTTGTACCAGCTGCTGTTCCGGAATTCGATGGCAAGGGGGAAGGGGGCAAGGGCCTTCAGGAGCGAATCCAGATATTTGCGTTCTGCTATTTCATAATGAAACGAATAGGGGAATTGCAGTAGGACAGCACTAAGCACTTGGTTGTGAGCCAGTGGCTCAATGGCATGGGAGAACAAGAGGGCCTGTTCCCTCCAGGAAGCAGGATCAATGGTATGGGTAAGGCTCTGGTGAGCCTTGATGGAGAATTGGAGGGACGGAGCACTCTTGTGCATTGCTGCAAGTTGTGTGGCCTCAGGCATGCGATAGTAGCTGAAGTTCAGCTCCACTGTGGGAAACAGCTGGGCATAGCGGGCGAGGAAATCCTCACGTCTGGTCCCCTGTGCATACACTGGTCCTATCCACTCGGTATAACTGTAGCCTGAAGTTCCAATCAAAACGGTACTCATATTCTTGATATACTATATATATGTTAAGTAATCAAGAGGAAACCTCACGTGTCTTGCCTCTAGGATGGATATTTGCCATACTGGTGCACAATATTTTGGAGGTGGATGTGCATACATATGCCGGTATCGTTTTCTGTGATGTGGATGGAACGATTCTTCCCCATGGGGAGAGAACCATCTCCTCGGAGTTCTTTGCCTTGGTAGAAGAAGCAAGGCAGGCGGATTTCCTGTTCTGCATATCCAGCGGGCGGTTTCATGAAGCGCTCATTCCTCTCTTTTCACCGGTTTCCTCCCAGGTGGTTTTTTCAGCTTCCAATGGGTGCAGGGTAGTGTATCAGGGAACTGAGTTGTTTCCCAATCATGGTATAACCCGTCCCTTGGCTGAGCAGATAACCTCCTCGTTGCATGCCTGGGGAGCCACGGCGCTTATCTCTACGACAGAAGCGATCTACTTGCCCACCTTCTCCCGGAATCAGCTGAAGGCAAAGAGCTATCTGGCAAAGGGGTATACGAGATTTTTTGACACATTCAACGAAGTAATCGGTGATGTGTTGCAGATTACCGCAGTATGTGATGGCAATGTACCTACAGTTCTTGAGCAAAGTCGGAAGGCTTGGGATTCCTCCTTTCATGTAGTCACCACAGGGAACCAGATGTTTGACATCTGTCCTACTTCGAAAGGCACCTCGTTGAAAGCCATCAGTGAGCACTTCTCTGTTCCCCTCGCATACACCTATGCCTTTGGAGATGACGAGAATGACATTCCCATGCTTGAGGCTGCTGGTAAAGGCTATATCATGGGAAGTGCACACCAAGGAGTGAAGGACAGGGATTTCGAGCACTGTCATGATTTGGTTGGGACCATCAGGAAAATTATAGAAAAGCAACGCTAGACGTACTGGTAGGATG
>JBFWKK010000100.1:0-5756 GCA_050252715.1 Sphaerochaeta sp.
GCAGCCCCTACCCTCAAGGCGCTGCTTGACGGAGGTGCAAAGGTTGCCCTGATCGCCCACCAAGGCGACACCCTGGACTACCAGAACCTTATCCCCCTTGCTGAGCATGCTCAAATCCTCAGCAAGGCTACCGGCTATGAGATCGCCTATCTTGATGATGTGTGCGGCCCTGCTGCCCAAGAGAGAGTTCGCTCACTCAAGGAGGGTCAGGCCGTGGTACTGGGAAACCTACGCTACCTCTCAGAGGAGATTACCGCCTTCGAGAAGGAGGTAAAGCTCAAACCATCGCAGATGCTCGATACCTGGCTCATCAGATCTCTTGCACCACTGGCCGACCTCTATGTAAACGATGCTTTCGCTGCAGCTCACCGAAACGCCCCCTCGATGGTAGCGTTCCAGGAGTTGTTGCCCACTGCAGGGGGAATGCAGCTGGTAGGTGAATATACCGCACTCAGCAAGGTTGCTGCCCAGCCAATCCACCCCTGTGTCTTTGTCCTAGGAGGAGGAAAGATCAGCGATGCCTTCGGTATGATGCGCAATGTTCTTGAGAACAAGACCGCTGATACCATTCTCTGTGGGGGAATTACCGCTTTGGTCATGCTTCTGGCAAAGGGAGTATCCCTGGGAGATGCCACTTGGAACTTTCTCAAGGATCGTGATCTCCTGATGTTTGTTGAACAGGCTAAGTCATTGCTCGCAAGCTGGCCGGAAGCTTTTGTGATCCCGCTCGACCTTGCCTATGAGGAGGGAGGAAAGCGATTGGAAGCAACTGTTGAAACGATAGCTGATTCCAAGGATCTGCAGACCAAACTATTCCCCGATCTTGGAGAAAAGACCATCAAACGCTATAAGGATCTGATTGCAGAAGCTGGATCTATTTTCGTCAATGGGCCTGCTGGAGTGTATGAGGATGAGCGCTTTGAGAAGGCAACCAAGGAAATTTGGCGTGCCATCGCACAGGCAGATGGCTATACCGTGGTAGGAGGTGGAGACACCATTACCGCCGCAACCCGCTTCACTGACCTTGGCCAGTACTCCTACGTATGTACAGCAGGAGGTGCCATGGTCCGTTTCCTTTCAGGGAAGAAGCTTCCCCTGATCGAGGCAATGGAAAAAGCATGGGAGCGGGAGAGCAAGGAGTAAGCAATGCAACTGAGCATCCCCTATTTGAGAGATCAAAAGATTGAGGTTACCATTTCCGATAAGAACCTTCTGGGTATTCTTGAGCCAAATACCATTCCATCTGCAGGTGAGAAGGAATCACTGGAGAGGGCAACAGCAAATCTGGCTGCTTTTCTCAAGGGGGCCGACAAGGTTCTGGTGATCATCAACGATGCTACCCGCCCTACCCCAACCCCGGCGATGCTCAGTGCCATCCTTCCCCAAGCAGAAAAGGCCGGAATACGAGATGAGCAAATCACCATACTCGTAGCTACCGGAGCACACAGGGGGGTAAAGGAGCAAGAGCTCGACCAACTGCTTGGACCGTACACTGAACGACTGAAGGGACGATTGGTGAGCCATGATGCGAAGGATTCCGATTCGCTGGTCGATGTGGGAAAAACCCGAAACGGGACTCCAACCCAACTCAACAAACTCCTCTTTTCCTGTGATCGAATCGTGGCAACAGGGAGTGTTGAACCACACTACTTTGCTGGATTTACCGGAGGGAGAAAAGCCTTCCTGCCTGGGATTGCAGGATTTGCCACCATTGAGACAAACCACAAGCTGGCCATCCAGGATGCAGCACACTCCCTTGCGCTGGAAGGGAACCCTGTGCATGAGGATATGATGGATGCCTTGAGGCATATCAAGGCACCCATCTTCTCACTGATGAGTGTATTGGATAAAGACCAGAAAGTGGTGGATGCAACCAGTGGTGATATTGTCACCTCCTTCCAGGAGGCAGTACAGGTTGCCCAATCCGTCTTCTGTGTACCAGTCAAGAGGCAAAGTGATGTTGTCATCTCAATTGCCAAGTTCCCGATGGACATCAACCTCTATCAGAGTCAGAAGGGAATCGACAATGGCTCCCTTGCCGTCAAGGATGGTGGTACGTTGATTCTGGTATCCTCCTGCCGTGAAGGTATCGGGGATGAGGAGTTTGCAAAACTGCTTGGCTCCTGCTCCACGGTTGATGAGGCACTTCAGAAGATCACGGAGAACTATAAACTTGGGTACCACAAGGCAGCAAAGATGGCCTCTGTAAGTAAACGTATTTCGGTACAGGCCTATACAGAACTGAGCGACAGCATGGTGAGAAGTCTCTTTCTGGAACCCGTGCATGACGTGCAACAGGCACTGGACAATGCCCTGGAGCAAGCAAGAAGGAAAGGAATAGACACTCCAACAGTGCTTGTCTTACCTGATGGCTGCGTTACAGTTCCTTTAGTTGGGTAAGCAACTCCTTGTGTTTCACTGATCGGTATTCGTCCTCACTCTGCAACGCCTTTGATGGCGTTGCTTCTGCATTGCGCTCGGGGTCGAGGGAACGCAGGATTTGCTCCGACTGATGATCCACATTCTTCCTGAACGCTGAAGGGGTGAGACCACAAAACTTGGAGAACACACGGCTGAACTGGCTGAATGAGGTAAATCCACACGCTGTGCAGATCTCCTTGATCTTCATCTGTGAGTAGAGCAACAACTGCTGGGCATTTCTTACCCGAATCTGCTGAAGGTAGGAGACAAAGTTCAGGCCGGTAACCCGTTTGAACTGATGGGAGAGATAGAAGGAACTTACCGAAAAATGGTCTGCAACCTCTTGGAGGCTGAGTTCCTCAGCATAGTGGGTGTGGAGGTAGCTGGTCACCTCATAAATCTTCTGAGTAATGGAATCGGTAATCTCAGCCTTCGTAAAAAGGTTTGCCTTCCGGTTGGTCTGAATGATCCATAGCAATTCCAGAAACTTCCCATGGATCATAAGATCATACCCTGGTTGCAACTCTGTCCCCAGAATATAGATTGCATTGAACAATTGCATAATCTTTTGCAACACTGAGCCGGAGAAACGGAAGATGGGGGGATCCTCATCGAAGAGACTCAACAACCGTCTCACCTGTCGTTCCAGGGGAGAAAGAGAGGGAGAGATGCGAAAAGCAACAATGAGCCTGGCCTTTGGCCTTTCCCCCTTGGGGTACATCGTCATATGGAGAGACGATGGTTTGAGGAGCACCAAGTCATACCGTTGCAGGCTGAAATACTCACCTTCAATGATATGCGAGGCATGGTCGTCGACCAGAAAGAAGAGTTCATAGAAGTCATGGAAGTGCTGGAACTCCATATTCATCGCATCAGAGCGCACCCCGTAGTCAAAGAGATAGAACAGGGGTTTACGGTCATCGTTCACCTTGATCGAGAAGTCTTCCTTGAAAAGTATGCGGCTCTCTTGTTGCTCCATATAGGAAACGATACTAACTGAGAGATTCCATTGCAAGTCAGAGACAGGGATTATTCGTATTTTTATAGCTTTGAAGCTGCTTCTTCGTCGACTACCAGCTTGCAGTGTGGGTGAAGTTGCAGGAAAGAAGCAGGCAACGATCCTTCGATTGGGCCATGGTACAATGCCTCAACCACATCCGCTTTCTCTTTCCCTTTTGCAACAAGGATAATCTCCCTTGACTGCAAGATTGGCTTCAAACCCATCGTAATCCCACTAAGGGGAATCGGCTCATGGATCCCTCTCTGTGCATATTTCTTCTCAAGAACCTTTCGGGTTGCTTCACTCAGGGGAACCTCATGCACTACAGAGGAGAGGGTTGAACCAGGTTCATTGAAACCGAGATGACCATTCACCCCGACTCCCAATATTTGCAAGTCGAAAGGTCCAAGTGAGGTGAGAAGTGAGGCAAACAAGGGAATTTCAGACTTCAATCGTGGAGCGATCAACTGGGATGCATCCAGCAAGCCGGTATCCACAAACAGCCGCTTTAGGCGATAGAGACACCCAAGTGGACTGGTGACAGAGATATCGGTGTATTCATCGATGACACTGGCCCGTATACGCGATAAATCGAGACCACAATCCTGTACCAGTGCATTGAAAACCCGATAGATGGATTCTGTTGTGTTTCCAGTTGCAAGTGCCAAGATCGATGTAGGCTTATACAGGATTTGCCCTGCCATACACAGGGAGACATAGGCGTCCACCTGCTCCACACTCTGATGCTGTATGAGTTCCATAATTATTGCAGTTCCTCCCATGCAAGCTGGCTCGCCCCCAGCAGAGAAATCTCTCTTGCACCCAAAAGGGATGGCGCGATTACTTTCAGGCTCTCCTCGCTTACCCTCAGCAAGCGGGACCTGACTTCCGTTTCCAATGAGTCCGTCAACGGCTTCTGCAACGCCAGAGAACCGGAGAGTGCAACACACTGGGGGTTGTAGAGATGTATCAAAGCAACGAGAAGATTCACCAACACTTCCCGTAGGAATGCCACACGTTCTCCTGCCTTCTGCTCTCCCATCCTAAAGCGACGGAACAGTTCCTCTGCCCCTCCCAGAATACCTTGCCCAGCTAGGTAGGATTGTATTCCCAGCCCACCGAGCAACTGCTCCAAAGGCTGATATTTCTTCCCATCCCATACAGGCATATGCCCCACTTCCCCACTATAGTTGGAAGCCCCTCTCTGCAGTTTTCCCCCGCTAATAATACCAAGACTGACACCGCTGCCAAGGTTCAGGCAGAGTACTTCCGAGTAGGTTCTTCCCCACCCATGGGTCTGTTCAGCCAATGTGGCTGCCTTGAGGTCATTGTCAATGCAGAGAGGAAGCGAGGTAAGAGCCCTGAGGTCTTGAGGATAGGAACCGGCAATGGTAAGGGCCTCATTCCACCGCAAGGCGGCAGGATCGACATGTCCAACGAGGGCTATGCCGATTGCATCAACACGCTTGGCATGGGCTGAAACAATCTCCTGCAGGAGGGAGGGTACATCCTTGGTGGGCCGTCTTTCAATGGGACCCAATGCACCCTCAGCCTCACTTAGTGCCCAAGCTGTCTTGGTTGCCCCTACATCGATGGCTAGGACCATGACTCCATCCCCTGGCTCTCCATCAGGAAAAGCATCGCCAAGGCTTGCCCATAGGGCATGGGACGGATGGGAATCTGCTTGTAGAAATCCTTGGAATCCTTGCCCATGGGTGTTCCATAGCTTACATTCTGGACAACCCCATGCTCGTCAATATTCTCCATGACCGCATTGAGCGCCTTTTTTGCAACGGCAAGATAGGAGGTTTCAAGCAATCCAAGCTTCACTGAGCGTATGATTCCATAGCCAAATCCAGCGGTGGCGCTTGTCTCAAGATAGCTGGTTGAATCATCAAGCACGGTATGCCACATGCCACCCTCATCCTGCAGGGGAACCAGTGCCCTGATCTGCCTGACCAGGATGGTGCCCAGGTATCGTTTTATACTTTCAGGCAACCCCTTTGTCTCCAGAAAGAGTGGGATGGCAATGGTTATCCAGCAGTTTCCCCTACCCCAGAACGCCTGGGAGAAGTGATGATTCCCCTCGAAGGTCCAACCGTGGTACCAGAGCCCACTCTTTACATCACAGAGATACTCTGCATGCAAGAGGAACTGGTAGATTGCTTCCTGCTGGTAGGATTCCTTGCCTACAATTCTTCCCACATTGGCAACAGCCAATACGGTCATCATCAGGGTATCGTCCCAGAGCTGGCCTGGATTCTCATCATCGGTGGTACGGTGTTGGAATCCCCCTTCCTTCGTCCTTGCCAGACCGCCAGCCATAACCCAGTCG
>JBFWKK010000101.1:0-5517 GCA_050252715.1 Sphaerochaeta sp.
CGGCCTGATTTCATAAAAACACTAACCATCCTTTTATTGCATCAATGCTTAGTAAAATGAGCATGATGTAATTCTGATGCGAACCCTGCCCCATCTCGGTCTATGATATCCATACCAGAGAAGTGAGGTCAAGGCACAGGTGTAAGAAAAGAGCCCATCGCTGGGCTCTTTATCCAAGAAAGTGTCTCGTTCCTTAGAAGGAGAATCCCATATAGACAGTTCCTTCAGCAAACTGTGGGGTCTCATCGGTGAAAATAAGACCATATTTTGCACTGGCACCAACGCTGAATCTCTTGGTGAAGTGGTACTCCACCGCTGCCTTGGCAAATGCACCATAAAGAGTCTTGTCCTCCAAGGCCAGGGGTGTGGTAAGGAACCCTCCAAGGCCGAAGTCAAGATCAACCTTGCCCATGCTGATATTCAGCATCGGGGCAACGGAGATGGTGATGGCTTGATCCATATTGGACAGAACTGTGGAGAAGTCAAAGGCAAATACGTCCTGTACAGCATTCCTCCATCCATAGGAACCATTGAGGTATGGTGAATAGGCAAAGCCAAGATCAACACCCAAGCCCAAGGAATCATTGAACGTCTTCAGATTGGCAAGATGCACCCCAAGTTCGCCCTGGAGGTTGAACTTGTGATACGTGCTCAATTCTGGACTCTGGAAGTTGAACGTACCACCCATGGTAATGGTTGTGGTGAATCGGCTCTCAACCTTTTCCTTCTCCTCTACCGCCTTAACCGGCTCTTCAGTGGCAACATCCTCTTCAGTGGCTGCTGGCTCTTCTACAGCAGGCTCCTGGGAGGCAATATCCATCTCTTCAGCCTCCAAGGGCTGTTCTGCAACAATATCTTCAGAGGAGGGAACAACTTCTTCAACTGGCTCTTCAACTGGTTGCTCGGCAGGTGCTTCAGCTACCAATTCCTCAGTGGCAGGTTCCTGGGAGGCAATCTCCATCTCTTCAGCCTCGAGCGGCTGTTCTGCAACAATATCCTCAGAGACGGGAACAACAACCTCTTCAACTGGTTGTTCAGCGGGTGCTTCCGCAACCACAGGGGCGGGCTCCTCGGCCGGAGCTTCAGCAACAACAGGGGCAGGCTCTTCGGCCGGTGCTTCAGCTACCAACTCCTCAGAAGCTACAACCGGCTCACTGGCAAGAACAGGAATCTCTTCTTCTGGCGGGAACATGGCTTCAGCAACAGAGAGAGCGCTTCCGCTAAAGTGTACACCATCATAGGACTGTTGCAGGTAGAGTGTATGGTCCTCTGTACCATCAAGCCCTCGTTCAGTGTAGCTGGTGACAGAAGAGTCGACCGTTGTCCACTCTCCCTCCTCTTCTCCATCTACCTGATAACGAAAGGTTGTTACCAAAGGATCTTCCAAGAGCCACTCCCAGGTGACAACCACAGGAACAGCAAACAAAAATGCCGGTACGAGTACCAAAGCGGCAAATAACGTAATGAATTTCCTTTTCATAACCATGAAACTCCTCTCTGCAACTCCCGAAGGGTTACAGCAATCATATGGCAAAACCAATTAGTTGTACTATACACTTCTGCACCTATTATAACAAGCAAATGGAAAGAGGGTAACCCCAGTTCTTCACTATCTTGCCATGGGTATGTCATATTTTGTACCCTGCAACTATGAAGCAAATACAAAGATTGGCAATATTTTGCGGAAGCAGTAGTGGCAGAGACCCCAACTATGCAGCAGGTGCTGAGAAACTGGGGGGAGAGATGGCAGAAAGAGGGCTCTCCCTTGTCTATGGAGGTGGCAATCGTGGTCTGATGGGTATCGTTGCCCAAAGTCTCTACGACCGGGGTGGAAACGTGATAGGGGTCCTTCCAGAAGCCTTGAACAGGGCAGATGTGCGTCTGCATACCGTTGAGCATGAGCTGATCGTTGTACCGAGCATGCATGAGCGAAAAGCCAGGATGTATGAACTTGCAGATGCCTTTATCGCCCTCCCTGGGGGGATCGGCACCTTGGAGGAGATCCTGGAGATTTTTACTTGGTTGCAATTGGGGTACCACCATAAACCGGTAGCAGTGCTCAATATTGCCGGGTTCTATGATGCCCTACTCGATTTTCTCTCCTACAGTGTGAATCAGGGCTTCTTGAAGCAGAACCACCTTGATGCTTTGCTTGTTGAATCCGATAGTGATCGCTTGCTTGATGCACTTTCCTCCTGGCAACCTCTTTTATGTGACAAACTTGTCGACTGACCAGTAGAAAAACCAGTGCAGGAATACTATGCTACACACATGACCAAACGTAATTATCATCTGCTTGAACTCTTCTACATTGTAGTGGGGTCATTCCTCACCGCAGCAGGCGTTGCCCTTTTCTCATCCCCGGCAAAGATTGCCAGTGGAGGCGTCAGTGGAGTTGCCATCATCATCTACCACACCCTCGGATTTGATACCGGCCTTTCCATTTTTATTCTCTCGGTCCCCCTCTTCTTGCTCGGAGTAGCAATATTCGGGAGACAGTATGGTATGAAATCGCTGTTGGGAACCGTACTTCTCTCCCTCTTCACCTCCCTGATAAATGCTTGGGTGGGATATGAGGGATTGCTTGACTACACAAAAGAACTTTCGGTACTCCTATCGGCAATCTCAGGAGGGGTTCTGATGGGACTGGGAGTAGGTCTGGTGCTGCGAAGTGGAGCAAACACCGGGGGAACAGACATCCTGGCTCAGATCGTTGCCCGTTTCACGCCACTATCCATGGGTACCGCGCTCTTTCTTGTGGACGCAATCATCATTGCATCCAGTGCCTTCATCTTCTCACTTGAGATGGCGCTCTATGCAACGATGACCGTTTATATTGTAGGGGTCACCGTGGATAGAGTGGTTCTCGCATTTGGGACCCGTTCTGCAAAGACGGTGTTCATTATCAGTGAGAAGAGACAGGAAATCCAGTCTCAGATACTCAAAGATCTTGGGCATGGAGGAACCATCCTCAACGGACAGGGGATGTTCACAGGTTTTGACCGTCCTGTCATCATGACTGTTGTAGCAAACAACAAGATCGGGGAACTCACCAATATCGTGCATCGCTCTGACAAGCAGGCATTCATGGTAGTCCAAGAGGCATACAAAGTCCTCGGTGAGGGATTTACCCCCATCGAGGAAGCTGCATGGGCTGGTCTTTCAGACGTTACCCAGAAGAGAAATCGGAAGAAAAATTATCTAGATCAAAGCTTCCAAAGCTGATCCGGGTAGTAGCCTGAGGAAACCTTCTTCGCCAGCTCCCTCTTCACATTCTCCTTGTCCTCACTGTAGGTCATACCGAACCAGCTCTCCTGGGTCGTATAGAAACGGACCTTCCCCTCTCCTGTTGTTACAATGTTGCTGGTCCCATTGGGGAGATAACACTCTGTCTTCTCGCTGGTGATGTGGTCCTTGATGAACTCATCCCAGTAGCGATTGAAGCTTTCGAATGCGGTGGGAGCAAAACCGAAGAAATTCATGGAAACCCACTCTTTTCCGGTAAGCACGATATCCCCAGAGCTCTGGTGACTTACCACCTTTTCACCCTCATACCCGATTTTGGTGTGTTCCTCCATACTGGCAAGGTAGCCATCTTCCACATTGCAGATTGCCCTGCTGACGGTACCGCTTCTGCTCATTGTATGGTCAAGTACATAGCCAACCATGGCATGCTCTTTGCTGCCCGGCTCCAAAGAGGAAAGGTGCTCACCCAATACGGCAAAAGCATCCCGCCCGTAGTAGTCATCTGCATTGATGACTGCAAAGGGTTCCTTGACCGCTTTCTCTGCACAGAGCACGGCGTGGATGGTTCCCCATGGCTTCTTTCTGTTCACTGCAAGCTTCTGCTGCTCCTCGCTGAGAAGTGCATTCTGGCTCTGGAACACATAGGAGGCGTCCATGTTATTTGCAATACGGTCAAACAACCGCTCACGGAAATCTTTCTCAATATCCTTACGGATGATGAAAACTACTTTCTCAAAACCACTGCGATGGGCGTCATAGACACCGTAATCCAGCAATGTCTGTCCATGGTTTCCTACGCTATCGATTTGCTTGATGCCGCCATAACGGCTTCCCATTCCAGCTGCCATTACCAAAAGTGTTGGTTTCATGCTTTCACTCCTCAAATCTGTGCTCAGATACTCCTATTCTATACTTCTCTGCCCATTCCAGTCAAATGAAGAAACAGTGGTAAAATCAAGAACCTTGGAGTATGCTGAGTGCATGAACAATCGAGAATGGTACACAGAAGCGATTCGCTTCTGTCAATTATCAGCATCGTGTGCTTGCTGTCCCTATCATCTTCTCACAGAAGAAGGAAAGCCAGTTGTTGAGGGAGATCGCCCCTGCTTTGCATCCAAGGAAGCACTGCTTGCGCTCGATGATTGGCTGGCAGAGGAGCATGCATGTGAGAACAACTACCAAGAGGAAGAGAGTGACCATCAGTGGCTCCAGAATCTGATGCGTCTGCAATTCCATGAAGAAGAAGATGCAGAAGACCCCTTCTTTGACGACGATCTCTTCTAGATTACCTCAATGCTCAGCTGAATGGCTGCCGAATACCAGCCGGTTGCATAGAGATCTGGATTGAAATCAGGAATCTCAGCAAGGATATCACCTGTCTCATAGAGGATATCTTCATTGTCTCCGTATATCCCACGAACCCCTAGGTTCTTTTCCATTGCTTGCTGCCCTTCCACACTGACAGCCCGGGCAATTGAGCTCGAGACCCGAACGGTAAAAGGAATAACCGACTGCTGTCCGCCATCAAGGATCTCCTCTTCATCCAAGACAAAAGCAAACTGTTCTTCGTTTCCATCCTCTCCAGGACGAATAGCAAGACGGAACTGGCTTATGGTGTTGTTGGAAACCAAGGTATAGGAACCCACCCGCACAATGCTGTTTCTACTGGCAGTGAGATCAAAATTCAATGCTGCATCATTCTGTTCAACCCGAAAGATCTCAATGACAGGCATTCTCCCCTCTACCCGTACACGAGTGAAGGGAAGCGGATCCGCAAAAAGAGCACCCCCTGAGAACAGGGCAAGGAAAAGGACCGCCAAGATTACGTGCAGTGGGCATGTGCATTTCCGAGTATTCATAGAGAAAGTGTAATAAGGCAGAAAACCCATGTCAAGAGTAACCAATATTCTTTTTCAATTAGGAGAAATAATTTTCTCAATTTCTTACTTAATTTTATATTATATATAATTTTTATAACTTAAAATCTCATGACATACGATTTACCACATGTACTATTGACACTCGCCTTTCCTCTGCCGTAGGATACGAGCATTGGGCCCGTAGCTCAGCTGGATAGAGCGTCTCCCTCCGGAGGAGAAGGCCGTGCGTTCGAATCGCGCCGGGCTCAGAAGAAAAGGAAGTCATCATAAACTGGTACCTATAAAATGGACAGTTGAATAAAAGGGCCTCTTCCAAAAAGTAGATTCTGTCCAACACAGGGTCTACTTTTCCTTTATACTAATGCTGTCCAGTTTATGGGAGGCAGCATGT
>JBFWKK010000102.1:0-5492 GCA_050252715.1 Sphaerochaeta sp.
GTACCGATCTGTTCAAGAAACAACTTCCGCTCCAGGGATTTTCCCTTGAAGGTTACCAAAAGGAGTTCCGCATCGGTGATGGTCTCAAAGATCTGTTTCTTTGGTTCTGGGCGTTCCTCGGCAAGGTTCAGGCACCAAGCTCCAAATGCAGTCAACCTGACACAGCAGAGTGCCTCATACGGGGATAGGGGGACTTGCTTATCATTCTTGGTAAGCAGAGACTCAGGGGTTGTTTCCCCAATATCAAGGATACCAAGAGAAGCAAGAAGATAGAGATAGGCCTTGAACAGCGGCCGTTCAAACAGAGGTCTTCGCAATGCCCCCACAGGGCGAAATCCCTTGTCCTCAAAGGTGAGGTAGTCGGAGGTTGACAGGTGCACCTTTTGGCCACGGACAGAGAGTCCGCTTTGCAAAACATCCCGGTTCTCGAATCGCATGGCAAAGCCACGCACCAAGAACGATTGAAACAAATCTTCCACTGCATACCATGCTTGACTGCCCTGGAGATCTGAAAGGACGTTCAGCACTCCTGTGCGTGAAGAGGGTTCAATGTCAATCGAATAGGCGTAGTTGGAATTCAGGCTGCAATGGTCAAGCAATGCGAAGTACTCAAAAAAACTGCCATAGGCGAGGGTGCCCTTGGAAGAAGGATCGTAGAACAGCCGTTGCACCATGGTTTTGATCAAAGCCATTCCATCATCGGGTCTTTTCAGTTTCGTTGATTCAAAAGATAGGAGAAATTTTGCGAGCAGCACAAGAGGATCGAGATTGTAGGAAGAAGCCAACGGGAATGGGGGTAATCCACACAAGGCCCGAAGGTCTTTGATATTGGCTTTCAGAAGGCCCTTCTTTACGATGGTCGTTGCATCCCGCTCCTTGAGAAGAGGTATCAGCGATTCAACGAAGAGAGGAAGCACTTCATGTATTTGGTTCTCAATTGTCCATACCTGCTCAGGCTCGCTCGCCAGCGGCTTGGGTGTGTACTCCTCCTTCTTGTAGAGAAAAGGCAGGAAGTGGTGAGCAATGAACTCGTTCAGATGCAGTACATGCTCCCTGTAGATTTCAAACAAGCCCAGCCGGTATAGGGGGTTGGCCTTATATCTACTGTGATGATAGTAAAACACAGGTTCCTCACGTTCTACAATGAGAGGTTCTTCAACTCCCCAATCCTGGCACCTCACATCTATATACGGGTCGAGGCATCCCGCGTAGAGCAGTTTCTGCAGATATGGTGGCAATTTTGCGAAAAACTTGTCAAAGGTTGCTTGGTTCGGGAAATCAATCAGTTGGGCAAGTTGTTCACATTGCTCCTTCTTCATTCCTTTCTTGACACTTTTCCCTGTCAGGCACTCCTGTATGGCAACAAGTTCCTCCAGAGAGAACCAAGCCAAGGATTGGGCGATGAGCTGTGCAGACTCCGACAGTGTCGTCTTTGTATTTTTGCCTGTTTGCCATCCGTACTTAGTATTCGCCATGTATTACCCCAACAATTGTTCGATATCCTCCTCAGACAATGCCTTGACTGCATTGGAGTCTGAGGAGAGCAGGGAAGAAGCCAACTCTGCTTTTCTTTGTTGCAATTCCAGAATCTTTTCTTCAATGGTGTCTTTTGCAATCATCCGGTAACAGAAAACCGGGTTGACCTGACCGATGCGATGCGTGCGGTCGATCGCTTGGTTTTCTGCAGCCCTATTCCACCAAGGGTCGATGATGAATACATAGTCTGCAGCGGTAAGGTTAAGACCCAGTCCTCCTGTTTTCAATGTCATGATGAAGACGCCGATGGTAGGGTCGGTTTGGAAGCGCTGCACCAAGGATTGCCGGTCAACCGTAGCTCCCGTCATGACCAGATGCCCGATGCCGAGGGAAGCGAGATCTTCGCTGACCAATTCGATGGTAGCTAGGAAATTGGAGAAAATCAGGCACTTATGTCCTTCCTCCACCAGAGAGGAGATGACATCCTTGCAATAGGTCCGTTTGGCGGAAATGCCGGGGTATGCACCATCGGCTTCAGGCACTGATGCAAGTCGTCGCAATTCGGTCAGGGCCTGAAGGATCATGAAGGTGTTTTTGGCAATTCCCCCCACTGATATGGCACTGGTGACCTTCGCCTTGAGTTCTTCCCGGCGTCTGTTGTACATTGCCAAATGCTGGTCATCAAGCTCGATATAGGCAGTCTGTTCAGTTTTTTCGGGAAGGTCCTTGAGCACATCCTTTTTTATTCTTCTCAGCATGAAAGGATAAATTCTTGTTTTCAGATCCCTGAGGGCATCAGGATCTTGGTTTTCCTGTATTGGCCGCAGGTAGGTTTGCATAAACTCCTGGGGACTGGGAAAGAAGAGAGGATTGAGAAATTGGAAGAGGCTGTACAACTCCGAGAGACCATTCTCCACCGGGGTCCCGCTGAGTGCCAGACGGTGTTCCGCTTGCAACGAAAGCACTGCACTGGTGGTTTTGGTTTCCAGATTTTTGATGGTCTGCGATTCATCGAGTATGATGTAGCAAAATCGTTTCTTGGCAAGGTCCTTGTAATCATTGCGGATGGTGGCGTAGCTGGAGAGCACAATCTGTATCTTTGGATCTTCCAGCTGGGACACCTGTCTTCCCTGTCCATAGTAGAGCAAACAGGACAGTTCGGGGGCGAAACGGGAGAGTTCATTCTGCCAATTGAAGATCAAGGAGCGAGGAACCAGGATGAGGGATGGCGCATGAGGTTCTTTTGCGTAAAGGGTTCGCAACAAGGCAATCACCTGCACTGTTTTCCCAAGGCCCATCTCATCGGCCAAGCAGGCACCCATATGGTGGGTCTGAAGGTACTCCATCCACTGTACACCATACTGTTGGTAGGGTCGAAGGGTTCCTTCGGCCAATGCATAGGTCGCATCATGCTCGCTGAGCGCATTGAACCCTTGGTAGAAAGCTTTGGCCCGGTCAGCTCCTTCCCCTTGGATGGAGAGCTCTGCTTCTTTCTCCAATGCGGGAAGGTCGAAGAATGAGACACGCACCGTTTCTTCTTGTTTTGTAGGTACGTGGACCAGTCGTTCAAAGCGATTCAGCCTTTTCATGTCCGGGTAGACCGAGGATCCATCACTGAGTGTGATGAAGCCCTTTTTCCGATATTCGGAAAGGAAGCGGGAGAATGAGAATGTCTCATTTTCCAAGGAGATTTCGGCATCGCCCTCAAAATAGTCGATACCACTTCCCAAGGAGAGTTTCAGCTTTGGCTTGGAGAATTTGATCTTGTACTTGCCCAGTACGGAGGACTGGAAGAGGGCGAATCGCTTGACGAGCTCTCCCATATGCAGCGAGAGGAAACGCTGGGCAAAATCAGCTTCAAGGATGAAATGCCGCTCATCCTCAAATACCGCTGATTTTGCTTCCTTTCCCATTTTTGCAAGCAGCATCCTGAACTCTTCGACAGCATCTGAAGGATAGATCACCTCGGAAATGCTGAGCCGTTTCTCACCTTCGTCAAGTGAGACTACCTTTACGATATCCTGTTCCTCGAAGAACCCCGGAGGATATGATTCCAGATGGATTTGTGGAAGGATATGCAGATATCCATATGCGTCGATTTCCTTGAACACCAAGCTTGAACTTGCAGTGATGGGTGGACAGTTCTTTATCAAATACCCCTGATAATCGAGACTGAGTGTCGGAAATTTGGAGAGGGCCAGGGAGAGATACGTTTCCAGATCTGAGGCCTGCATGGTTGCATTCAAGATGTTCCATTCATGCCAGTAGGGGCCCAGATCCTCGCATTGAAAGACGTGCGTATCGAGCACCACATGCTCAGCAGAGATTGCGTAGAGTGATGCATGAATCTCCTTTTCTGCCAATTGTTCGGTGGAGAGTATCATGGGATGAGCAGTAATCTGTTGGTTTCCAGAGGACTCAAGGAGCAATTGGATGCTTGTCATCTCATTGGCCGCATGCAAAGTGCGACCATTCTCATCAAGCAGAAGATGGGAACGCAAGGCAAGGTCCATAAGTCTTGGACCTGGGTCGTGCACAGCATACCCAGCATTTGCATCCCCTTGGGCATTCCAATGCAGATAGTTCTGCTCCTTTTGGTGCATGAGGGAGAATGCTCGCAAGGCACTGCGGATCATCCCCGTATGGCGGTGATAATCGGGCTCACATGCATTCCCCTTGGAGTCCTTGAGCAGCAAACCCCAACCGTCGGGTTCGGGTACCAAGTGGAAGAAAAACAGACCAGTGGGCTTCATTCCTTCTGGTGCTGACACCTCTTGGGTGTTCTTCTTCGGCCTACCGCGTTTTCGATCTGTTGTTTCCATAGTTGCTGATTATGAACAATGGATGGCAAGGAATCAAGAGAGGATGCATACTGGTGAAGCAACTGTGAAGGGGAACACCACGTATTGCACGAGCTCACCTTGTCATGATGGCAACAGGTGGTCTTGGCTGCAGAAAAAGGAACCACTGGTTTTCCCAGTGGCTCCCCATGTTCTGCAATGCAGTCTCTTATTCGTCGAAGGCGTCCTTGACACTCCATGCTTTCCAGACATTGCCTACAAGTTCCGGACCCGGTTTCAGGGTCTTTTTGCCTGGCTTCCATCCTGAAGGTGTAGCTTGGGTACCCTTTGACTCACGAACCAGCTGGAAGGCCTGAATCTGACGGATTGTCTCGTTCACGTTGCGTCCTACAGGAGGTGAGAGAACCTCAAATCCCTGGATCACCCCGTCCGGGTCGATCAGGAATCGGCCTCTCGTATTTACGCCGGCTTCAGCGTCATAGACACCAAAGGCCGTCCCGATGGCACCGCCTCCATCCGAAAGCATCGGATAGGGTACTCCTCCATCAACCATTTTTGAGATTTCGTAATCGTTCCAAATCTTGTGAGTGTAAATACTGTCCACGCTCATTGAGAGTACTTGGACTCCGAGTTTCTCGAACTCGGGATGCTTTTCGGCGACCGCCGAAATTTCTGTCGCTCAGACAAAGGTGAAATCACCCGGATAGAAACAGAGGACCACCCATTTCCCCAGGTAGTCGGACAGCTTCACTTCGGCAAAGTTGCCTTTGTCATAAGCCGGCGCTGAGAAGTCAGGCGCTTTCTGACCAACTTTGATCATGCTCATCTCCTCCTTGATCTGTGTTGTCTCCTGAAATCTCGTGATCTTGGAACTGGTTGGATTCTCAAATTGCGGTGGTTGCCCAGGTGGGAATATTGAATATGTACCTGAAGAGATGATCAGGAATGGGGCGGAAGTGATCCATTTTGCAACAGGGTTTGTGGTTGGGTATCCTCCTTGCCCATACATCACCCAATTCAAGGAGTTCATTGAGTTCCAATACCATATTCCGGTTGTCGTAGGGACACACCCGATTCCGCTGAAATATCTGCATTCTGCGCTAGCCAACGGTTAGGAATGCATTGCACAGCGGCCACAAGGCATTAGCCAACGGCCACTGTGCAAAGGGAAACGGTCAGTTGTTTTTGATGTTTATCAGGACGGCAAAGCCGCGT
>JBFWKK010000103.1:0-5443 GCA_050252715.1 Sphaerochaeta sp.
GTGGAGGGATGGATGCTGACCAGCTTGAGGATGCCTTGGTGGAGCTCAATTTCCTGGGTATCGAGAATATCCTTGCCCTGAGAGGAGATCCTCCAAATGGGGTGAAGCGGTTCGTGCCGGTAAAAGGTGGATATGATCACTCAAGTGACTTGGTAACCCAGATTGCTCGCCTCAATGAGGGAATATATCTGGATGAACAGCTCCAGAATGCTCAAAAAACCCATTTCTGCACTGGCGTTGCAGGCTATCCGGAAAAGCATGGAGAAGCTCCAAACCTCACCTATGATATCCAGATGTTGAAGAAGAAGGTGGATAGTGGTGCCCAGTATATTGTCACCCAGATGTTCTTCGATAATAGTGTATACTACCGCTTTGTTGATGCCTGTAGAAAGGAAGGCATCAATGTGCCCATCATTCCCGGAATTAAGCCCATCGGCAGTAAGCGAGATCTTGCCACCATTCCCCAGACCTTCCACGTGGATTTTCCCGATGAGCTTGTATCCCTGCTCAATAATGCAAAGAAGCTCTCTGAAATTCGGGAGGTAGGCGACTACTGGTGCAAGAAGCAGGCAAAGGATCTGCTTGAACATGGGGTCCCCGGAGTGCATTTCTACACCCTTGGAAAAGCAGATCGTGTTGCCAGAATTGTCAAAGAAGTCTTCTAGCGACTTCTTTTTACGCCGATCTTGGGACACTCCTTCTCTCTGGGGCACTTGCTGCAGAAGGGACTGATAGGGGTGCAGATCAGTTGCCCATAGCGAACCAGGAGTTCATTGAGGGGTATCCAGAAACGCTTTGGCATAACATTCTGTAGAGCTTGTTCTGTCTCCTCAGGGGTCTTTGTATGGACCCATCCCATACGATTGGCTATCTGATGGACATGGCAGTCAACACAGATTGCATCAATCTGGAATCCCAGATTCAGTGTCAGGTTTGCCGTCTTGATCCCCACTCCCGGCAGGGAGAGCAGGCTTGCTTGGTCCTGGGGAACCTTCCCTTCAAAATCTGCAAGAAGTGCCTTGCTGATTGCCTGGATGTTTCGGGCCTTGGTCTTATAGAACCCAGCTGGGTAAATGGCCTTCTGTATCGCTTCTTCCTTGAGTTGCAACATAGCCTCAGGGCTGCTTGCCAAGGCGAACAGCCTATTGCTCGCATCAAGGGTCACCTCATCTTTTGTCCTGAGTGAGATGATGGTTGCGATCAGGACCCGAAAAGGGTCACGGTTCTGCTCTGCAATTCGGGAGACAGAAGGGAGCACCACCCCTTCCTGCTTGGTTGCCTGCCTGAATTCAGCAAACAGTACATCCCAATATGTTTCATCCATACTGTTTCTCCTACCATGGAACTAGGAAAAAGGCAATGATTACTTGACCTTTTTCCCGTTACGCTCTAGCGTATTTTCATGATAATCGTACTGCAAAAGAATATTGGGGATACCCAGAGAGAGGCAATTCGCTCCTTCCTTGTGGACAAGGGCTACACCGTCAAGGAAATCATTGGACAGGAAGAGACTGTCTTTGGAGCGGTTGGCAGAAGCACCGTTGATATCAGGGAAGTGGAAATGCTTGAGGGAGTGGCCAGTGTGGTTCCCATCAGCAAACCGTATAAACTTGCTTCCCGGGAGCTTAAGAAAGAGGATACCATTGTCACTGTGGGAAATGTTCGCATCGGTGGGAATCGTATTGTCATGATCGCAGGACCCTGTGCAGTCGAGTCCCGTGAACAGATTATGAGCATCGCTGAAGCAGTACGAGAAGCAGGGGCTGTTATCCTTCGTGGTGGTGCATTCAAGCCCAGAACCAGCCCCTATGCATTCCAGGGTCTGGGGGAAGAGGGACTGAAGTACCTCAAGGAAGCCGGAGAGACGTTTGGAATGCCTGTCACAACCGAAATTGTGAATCCCTCAGATGCCTCAATGATGACAAAATACATCGACATGTTCCAGATCGGGGCACGAAATATGCAGAATTTTGAACTGCTCAAGGCTGTAGGAAAGACCGGGATGCCGGTACTGCTTAAGCGAGGCCTCTGTGCCACGATTGAGGAGTGGCTTATGGCAGCTGAGTACCTTATGAGCAGTGGGACTGAGCAAGTGGTGCTTTGTGAGCGTGGTATCCGCACCTATGAGCGAGCCACAAGGAATACATTGGATATCTCAGCCATCCCCATGGTACAGAAGATGACACACCTGCCGGTCATTGGAGACCCAAGCCATGCAACCGGGGTTCGGGATATGGTCAGCCCGATGAGCCTTGCTCTGGTTGCTAGTGGTGCCTCTGGTTTGATCGTTGAGGTACACAACCACCCCGAGAAGGCATTCAGTGATGGGCCACAGTCTCTCTATCCATCCCAGTTTGAGAAATTGATGCGGGATATCCAAGCCCTCAGTCCTGTGGTTGGAAAGTCCTTGGAGCGCATACCCCGCCTTTCCTCTGCTTCCCTTTCCAAGGCAAGCGAGAAGGTTCTGGATAAGGACCAGTTGGTGGTCGCCTTCCAAGGGGAGCGCGGCGCCTATAGTGAGCTTGCCATCCAAAGAGCGTTTGACGAGACTACCAAGGAGCTTCCTTGCGTTTCGTTCAAGGATGTATTTGAGGCAGTCATGGAGGGAAATGCCAGGTATGGGATGATTCCGATGGAAAACACGCTTGGAGGAACCCTCTTCGAGAATCTCGATCTTCTGGACCGATACCCCGGCATTGCTGTTGTGGGTGAACAACAGATCAGGATCATCCACAATTTGATTGCTCTTCCAGGTTCCAGGAAGGAGGACATCAAGGAGATCTACTCCCACCCCCAAGGACTTGCACAGTGCTCTGACTATCTAGCCAAGGAGATGGCACATGCAAAAGCCATTCCCTTCTTCGATACTGCCGGAGCAGTAACATTCGTGAAGGATGCAGCAGACAAGAGCAAGGCTGCAATTGCAGGGTTGCCGGCAGCGAAAGTACATAATCTGGAAGTTCTTGATGAGGCAATCGAGAGCAACTCCAGCAACTATACCCGGTTCTACATCATCTGTCGTGAGGAGCAGAGCAGTATCTTCCGTTCCTCCAGCCAGGTAAATCGTGCATCGCTTAGATTCACGGTTGTCGATCGTCCAGGTTCCCTCTTCCAGGCATTGCTTATCTTGACAAAGCATGGACTGAATATGAAGAAGCTGGAAAGCCGACCTATTCCTGGAAAACCTTGGGAGTACTCATTCTTTGTGGAGACTGAGCTCGGGGAAGCTGGTGCCTTTGATGTTGCCCTTGAGGAACTTGCAGGCATCTGTCACTCAGTGAGGGTCCTTGGGACCTACTCCAGCACCCTCTGATATGGCTTGCCAGCGGCTATTCCTGCCTTACCGGTTGGTGATGGGAGTGCTGGTAAGCGAGAGAGGAATCCTCTCTACAGTGAAAGAAAGACTCACAGAACAGTACGGCCCCGTTTTCTCTGAAACGATCCCTGAGCCATTTAGGTATACCGATTATTATAACGAGGAGATGGGGGGCACTCCCCTTAGGCTCTATCTCTGTTTTCTCCATCTTGTTGATCCAGCAAGACTTGCTTCCATCAAGATGGAAACGAATAGCCTGGAACAGGAATTTTCTGAGCAAGGCAGTCGGCGTGTGAATCTCGACCCTGGTTTGCTCAGTTCAGCAAATCTTATTCTGGCAACCACTAAGAATCGCTCCCATCGAATACCCTTGCAGGATGGCATCTATGGGGAGCTTACCTTGCTCTATGCAAGGAAGCACTTCCAGAGCTTCCCCTGGACGTATGCCGACTACAAGAGCGATGAAGTGAAGCAGCTCTTTTCTGCTTGGAGGGGTGACTACCGCCGTCAGCTGAAGCAAGAAGGCTATATCTAGCGCTTTTCTACTGTGAGAGTACTGCTTTGTTGTCTCATACTCTGTCTCTGCATGGGGTGTGAGGCAAACCTGTTACATGATCGGACCATAACCGTGCATTTGGATGAGCTTCATCCTTGGCAAGAGGTATCCCATAAGCCGCTTTGGCATGTCTTGGTATACACCGATGGAAGGGGTGGCACTGCATCCATCCACCTCCCGGAAGGAACCAAGGAAGTAGAGGTGGTGGTACCAAAGGGGTGCCTCACCGTTTTTTGTGCCTATCCCCTCTCCTCGTACTATCCCTTTGGAGGATTCTCTCTTCCTGGGGGCAGTGACCAGATTGTGCTAAGGCAGAGGGAAGGTGCATTGGCAAGACTTCTCCTTGATGCGTATCATCACAATCCTGAGGCGGTAGAGTACATCAATGCCCCTCGTCTCAGCGATACGATTGGAGATGTCTCGCTCTGTAATGGGAATATCTTGGCTGCCTCTTTGTTGAACGGAGAGGGAATTCCTCCTGAACTCAACTACTATGAAAAACAGACGGTAGTATTGGATACCATCCCTGCTGGGTATTGGGTGCCTGAGCGGGTAAGCCAGAGCCCATTTTGGAGTCAGTGGGGCAAAGAAGTGACTCTCTCCCTGGAAGGGGGACTGCAGCACTTTCTCTGTCGTGAGGAGGATCTCTGTCTCTCTCTTTATGTAGATCAGGAAAGAGGAACCTGTACGAGTAGCCTGTCCAAGGCACCACAGTGGTAGGAGGAGCTTCCCATTTTTCTGAGAAACCGATAGAGTTTGGGCATGGAATCCTTGCGAGAACTCTATAGAATTGGGTACGGCCCTTCAAGCAGCCATACCATGGGACCGCGTTCTGCGGCACAACACTTTCTTTCCCTGCATCCTGATTGCCCACGCTTTGAGGCAGAACTCTATGGCTCCCTTGCGGCTACAGGAAAGGGTCACTTGACTGACAAGGCACTTCGAGAGGTGTTCTCTTCTGCCGGCAAGGAGATTGAGATTGTCTGGTACCCGGAGATAGAGAAACCTTTCCATCCCAATGCCCTCACCATTCGCTCCCTCTCTGCTACCTGCGAAGCATTGGTTGAACAGACCTACTACAGCGTAGGGGGAGGAAAGATTGTGGTAGAAGGGCAAGTGCAGAGCGAGGTTGCTGAGGTCTACCCGAAGCACTACTCCAAAATGCGTCAGATTCTTGACTACTGTGCAGAGGAAGGAATGCAGATCTGGGAGTTTGCCTTGCAGTTTGAGGATAGTGACATCCTCTCCTACATGGATGAGATATGGAGTGTCATGTGTGATGCAATCGAAAGGGGCGTGAATGCAGAGGGTGTACTTCCCGGTGGCTTGAAGCTGGCCCGCAAGGCAAGTCAGTTCAATTCAAAGGCAGGTGAATTTACCTCTGCAATGGGCAATCCTGCGTATGCAATCAGTTATGCGCTTGCCGTCAGTGAAGAGAACGCAGGAGGAGGAAAGATTGTCACTGCTCCTACCTGTGGTAGCTGTGGAGTGCTTCCCGGGGTGCTCTACTACCTGTCCAAACAGTATAAATTCCCCAAAATTCGAATTCTTCGCGCACTTTTGAGCGCTGG
>JBFWKK010000104.1:0-5361 GCA_050252715.1 Sphaerochaeta sp.
GGCAACAGCCAATACGGTCATCATCAGGGTATCGTCCCAGAGCTGGCCTGGATTCTCATCATCGGTGGTACGGTGTTGGAATCCCCCTTCCTTCGTCCTTGCCAGACCGCCAGCCATAACCCAGTCGGCCCACTCAGTGCATACTTCCAGGTAGCGTTTGTTGTTGGTGTACTCAGCAAGATAGGAGAGAGCCAATATAGGGGCCATCGTATTCACATTCTTTCCTGGAAGGCCTTGTTCGATCCGCTCGTCATAGTACTGGGTGAGCATCTGTAGATACCGCTCCTCTCCTGTCTTCTCAAACAGTTTCCAGAGACCAAAAAGTCCTACTCCGTGTGGCCACTCCCAGAACTGGTAGCGGTTTCGTAGTGAATCCTCAATACCATGAGCCAACTTGTTGGCGGCAAAATCAGGGTCATCCGATGCATACAGCACTGGCATGAATCCTTCTACCAAGGTAGTGAGTGTGTCATCAATCGTCCTCATGTTCTCTCCTCAATCTCAACGTTCAAATATGAGTTCAATGGTCTGTATTTCATGGGGTCGCAGGCTTACTGCGACGCCTTCTTCATTGCAGGGTATCATCTGCAGGCGCTCTTCCAGTAGGTTGCACTGGTATGCCTCTTTTGGTTTAAGCTGTGTCTTGATTCTGCTGGAGACCCGTTTCCCATTCAATTGCAGGATTCGAATAAGCAAGGAATCACGGTCCTCGCTCTTCTTCACCGTCTCGATCACAAGGTTCTCATCTGGGCAGGATACAACGCTGGCAATAGGAGGAAGCAATGCCTTAGCCTGTAAAGCCTTCACTGCAAGCAAGGGTTGATGAAGATTGGACCCCTCTTCAATGACCTTTGCCTCCTGATACCGCCCCTTGTGGGGATAAAGCGCATAGTGCAATGTATGCATTCCTCGGTCTGCAATCTTGTTTGGATAGGTTGGAGAGCGGAGCAGGGAGATGCTTATGGTGTTGTCCTTGGCACTGTAGCCATAGCTCTGTTTGCTCAGGAGTGTCACTCCATAGCTTTCGTCACTGAGATCGACCCACTTATGCGCAGGTACCTCAAACTGGGCTTCATCCCAACTGGTATTGGTATGGGTTGTTCTCTCACATACACCATAGGCAATATCATAGCTTGCTCGTGGTGCGTGGACATCCACTGTGAATAGACTTCTCAGCATCAGATGGTCCTCGTGGTAGTCTGCCACAAGCGTGAAATCAATTCGTTTTTCATGGGTATGGAAGGTAGCGCGCTGGGTGAAGGAGGAACTGCCAAAGGACAGCTTCCATTCCAGAGTGAAGAACAAGGCATTGTTTGCTACTACCGTGTACTGCGTCTCTCCTTCAACCTCATAGTACATATCCTTACCCTGCTTGCCGATATTCCATGCATCATAGTCCTTGGGATAGTCACAAGCCAACATCAGGACGTTTCCCTCCCCTCCAGGGGCAAGTACCTCATATCCAGATGATTTGTCATAGAGACGGGAGAGCCTTCCATTTTGTGTGAAGACCGCAGTGTAGTGAGGGCTCTCCAAGGTACAGTGCTCCCACGTGAAAGGTTTTTCCTGTGGGGGTTTGTAGGCACCCAGGACAAAACGTTTCCAACCTTTGGCAGGAACTGCAGCGCAGTGGAAATAGAGATCCTTCCCATCGTGGAAGGAAGGCAACAGCGAACCATTCTCATCATACGCGCCGGCAGCACTGCATCCCTCGATTCTGCAAAGCCCAGAGCGCTGATGACCCAGGGTATTGAAAACCACTACATCAGAGTCTGCTCGGGCTATCAGGGAAGAGAGGTGGTGCATTGCCTTCTCTGCATGCCCGCTAAAGGTATCCAATGATTCCCTCTGTTGCTGGAGTGTAAGATCGTAGACTTCCTTCAATGCACTGCCGGGAAGGATGTCATGGAACTGATTGAGCAACAGCTGCTTCCATGCCTGCTCCAGTGAAGCGTGGGGATAGTCTTGCTTTGCATACAGATAGAGCAGGGAGAGAAAAAACTCTGCCTGCATGGCCCCTGTCTCACATAACCTGTTGAGGCGTTTCACCTCAGCCATCGTGGTATAGGTCCCCCGGTGGTACTCCAAATAGAGCTCCCCGAACCAGGAAGCTGATACCTCTGTTTTCTTATCCAGTTCTTGTAGATAGGCTTTTACAGTACCACTATGGACCTTTGGCAGTCCTGGATACCCCTCTCTTAGGCGCTCTTCCCTCTCCAACATCTCCTTGGTAGGGCCACCACCCCCGTCCCCATACCCATACAGATACATGAGGGTATCTGTACACTCCTTGTCTGAAAACCGTTGCCAGGTTCCCAACAACTGGGACGGAGAGAGCACACCATTGTAGGTGGTTTCATTCCCCCCTCTCTTTGGATAGGAAGCGATGCTCTCATAATCCTTGCTGCTCACCAAGTAGGCAAGCACCTGACTTTCATCCAAGCCCTTCCAGTGAAACAGGTCATGAGGCATTCTATTGGTCTCATTCCATCCCAGCTTCGTAGTTACAAAGTAGGAGAGATTCGTCCCTTTCATGATCTGGGGCAAGGTTGCAGGAAATCCGAAGCAATCGGGGAGCCAAAGGACCTGCTGATCCATCCCAAATTCATCTCTCACCCAACGCTTTCCCCAGAAAATCTGGCGGACAAGGGACTCTCCACTGGTAAGGATGGTATCACTCTCGACCCACATGGCACCTTCTACTTCCCAGCGCCCTTCAAGGACCCGTTCCTTGATCCGATAAAACAAGGATGGATAATCGTGCTTGATGAACTCGAGCAGTTGCATCTGGCTCGATGAGAAAATGTAGGAGGGATAGCTTTCCATGAAGGAGAGCACGGTAGCATAGCTGCGAAGGCTCTTCTCCCTCGTCTGCTCAAGCGTCCAGAGCCAGGCCATATCGATATGACTATGCCCGGTAAGAGACAACTGCATCCGGTTTGCATCTTGATAACGAGCGAGGTGCTGCTTCAGTACCAGGCGCGCCCCAGATAGCATCCCCTCATCCTGTAACGCCTTCATACTGCTGAAATCCACGCTCTGCAGTGTCTTGATCACAGCCTCACGTAACAGCAGATAGGCCTCACTAAACTCTTCAACGGTGAGAGCTGTCTCATAGGCAAGTTCCAAGTCATAGAAGAGCGCCTCACGCTCAAGATTGGGAGCATACAGGTCCAAGCTCAAAAAAACATCCGGCTTTTGGGTATTGGTATAGGCATAGAGAACAATGGAAACCTGCTCTGTATCAGGCAGGTCAGCCTCCGTGTGCCGGACATCCAGGCCACAGGAGAGCTCATCGTTCAAAAAGAGCAGAAACTGGGGATTGTTGTTGTTCCAGATATCATCCGCTCCGGTTTGCACCCTGAGTCGTACCGTCTTCCCTTTCCACTGTTCGGGAATAACCACCTCACAGCGCAACAGACAGTGGTACTCACGTCCACCAAACCCCCGTTTCTGGTCGAAGGGCTGCCAACTGCTCTGCTCATGCCGCTTCTCCCACTGGTGGTACCCACACTCCTGTACCCAAATCTCCTTGATGGGAAGGGTGTCAGAGTACTGGGCCTCTTTCAGTTGCTTTAGGGGGCCCTCAACGTATTGCCGTAATGCTTCTTTATTCATACAGCAATCTTACCCCTTCACCCCGGATGCAGAAAGGCCTCCTATGATGTAGCGCTGCAAGATTATGAACAAGATGATTATGGGAATGATGGACATGACCGAGGCTGCAAGAATGCTGCTCCAATCAACTCCGTTGAACCCAATATAGTTCTTGATGGCAATCTGTATGGTGTACTTCTTCTGGTCACTGAGAACCAAGAGGGGAAGGATGTAGTCATTCCATCTCCACATGAAGCTGAAGATAGCCAAGGTCACCGTGCTGCTGGTTCCCAAGGGGAGCATAACATAGAGGAAAGTCTGGGCTTCATTGCTGCCGTCAATGCGTGCTGCCTCAACAAAGGAGAGGGGTATGGAGAGATAGTGTTGGCGGAACATGAAGATACCGGTGGTGGTAGTCACCACAGGGAGAATGACCCCCCAGATATTGTTGTAGAGGCCGAGCTCACTGATGACCACCACCTGGGGGACGGTAAGGGTCTCCCCGGGGATCAAGGTACCGAGCAGAAAGATTCCGAATATCAGATTGGTATAGGAGACCTCAAAGCGGTAGATGGCAAGTGCATAGCCGCACATGGCACTGATGATGAGGGTGATTGCAGTGCCTACAACGGCAAGGAAGAGGCTGTTGTAAACGTAGTTGAAGAAATCGTCATTTACAACTTTCAGGTAGTGTCCTGCCGTCCAATCAGAAGGGAAGAGGGAAAGCGGATAGCTGAAGAGCTCACCTGTCTGCTTGAATGAGCTGAAAAACAGCCAGATAATGGGAAAGAGCATCAATACGGCCACAAGAAAGGTAAACAGAGATGGCCAGAAGTGTTTTGGTAGTGTCTGTTTCATCATCGGTCCCCTCCATTGCTAATCTTGAATTGTACGTAGGCGATGAGGGCAAAGATGATCATTACCAACAATGAGATTGCCGAGGCATAGCCATATTGCATCTGATTGAAGCCCTTATCAAAAATAAACTGGATAATGAAGGTGGTATTCAATCCAGGACCACCCTGGGTGATACCTTGAACCAATGCATACTCCTTGAGAAGGTTTACCGTCGAGAGCAGGGTGACCAGGAACGTGGTAGGAGCCAGCATGGGAACAGTCATATGGAAAAAGGTTTGGATGGAGGAACTCCCATCAATGGCAGCTGCCTCGTAAATATCTTGGGAGATATTGTTGATACCTCCAATGAAAATCACCATATAGAAACCAGTCGATGCCCAGTTGCTTGCAAAACTGATGACGAAGGTGGCAAGCCTTGGATTGAGCGCCCATTGCATGGGCTCCCCTCCGATGGTCTGGATCAGATAGTTGATCAGGCCATACTCGGCGCTGAACATCCAGTTTATGGTGATACCCACAACCAGATGGCTGAGAAGGCTGGGAACATACACCATGGTTCGGGCAAGACCCTTGATGGCAACGCGCTTGCTGGTTACCAGGATGGCAACCAAGAGCGGGACTATCACCTTGAAGGGGAGACTGAACAGGGTATACCCAAAGGTACGACCTAAGGCAGCATAGAATTTGGAGTCCCGGATCAACTCATTGAAATTGCTCAATCCGATGAAATCCAGGGTCTTCCACCCATCATAATTGGTGAAGGACAATCCCACACTCAAACCCAGCGGCAATAAGAAAAAGACGGAGAAGAGGATAAGACAAGGCGCAATGAAAAACCAGAACGCTTTGACATGCCGTTTTACATAGGGTGTCTTCATAGGTAGTGCATCCGTTTGACAGTACGTG
>JBFWKK010000105.1:0-5322 GCA_050252715.1 Sphaerochaeta sp.
TGCTTCCATGTATTGCCAACCATCAGAAGCTTCTCCCTTGTCAAAGAACACCAAGCCACCGGCTGCCATAGCCACGAGGAATACTAGATATTTCATGGTTGGGCTCATGATACCATGTCATGGGACCTCAGAAAAGCTGAATATGATTCTGATATGACTTTAAAGGAGAAGAACGTCACAGAGTAGCTGTTAAGTTAACTCATCAGATTCCCTGCTTCCGATAGTTCTATTCCAGCCATGGTGCCTGTCTCCTCTATGAGAAGGGCACCATCCTTGTCTTTGAGGGTGAGCGTAATGGTTCCCATAATGCTCTCCAAGAGGGGTCTCACCATTTTGCCCTGTCTGGGTGCCACCAGTTTTGAGGCGGGTCCAAGTTCAGCAAAAAAGGTGATCTGATGCTCTTTGGTCTGTATCTGCACAGCCATCTGGGTTTCACTGCTTTCCAAGTGAGTGATTCTAGCACCAGTGTAGGTACCGAAGCGTATCAACTTGTCTCCGTGCGTTATAAATCCAAGAAAACCGGGAAACACATGTCCAAGAAATGGAATCTTGGCAACAGAGAGCATACAAGAGATGTTTGTCGAGGGAAAGCAGTTTGATTGCATCCATATCCAAGCTTCGGGAAAGGAGGTGCCCCAGTCCTTCTCGATATATCCGATTCCTCCACTCATATCTATTTTGTTGTTATTCAGCGTAAGAGACCCCCAGAGGGTATGTGAGGTGGATACAACTCCATGGAAGCACTCCATGAAGGGAACGTAGGCATACCATCCCATGATCCCTGGAGAGGAGAGTGTAACCGGGAATGAATGGGTTCCACTATGCTGGACTCTTCCTATTAACACAAGATCCTCATGGTGTATGTTTACAACAATCTCTTCAGTGGAGAAATAATTATCTGCAATCTCAATACGAAGCTTTTTCTTGTCTGCCTTGAATGTTTCGTAGGGAAAATGAATATTCCAGCTTCTTCCTTCCCTGCTGCTGATTACTTGGATGAAAGCGTGCCGCTCATCTTCTGAAGCACCCAATGCGACGCCGGGTATGATGGAGAGTACTTCAGGATGCCCACCTGGCAGTGCCATCTTGAAGTACCAACCTTCAAAGTAATGGGTCTCTTTATGTCTTCCTTGAAAGATTTCTGGGTGAAAGAGGGAGTATAAGCTCACACATGCATCCTTAATCGTACAGCGTTGGTTGTTCCAATTGTACCGCAGGATGCAAGGCGTTCCTAGAAAAATATGAGAGGAGGTATTTCATATGAAAAAAATCCATGAGCTTGAAACAGGAGGGAACGTGTCCGTTAGAATCCGGTATTCAAGGCCATGAAACATAGGAACAATGTTAGTAGGATTGCAGCAAATAAATACCCTTTTCTGACCATGTGTATCCCCCTTGGATATAAGTAAGACAAACAAGGATGGTACATGTAACGGAAAAAATTGAAATAAAGAGAGTCTTCTGCCACCTCCATCTCATCCTGGTAGTCCGGCATTTGCATACTAAATCTTGTTGTAGGCTTGTAAAAAGATCGTTATTGACATATGACGGTAATAACATGATACATTTGTTGGACGAAGTGCCAAGAAATGAAAGAGGGGAATGCATACCGTTACAAGCATTTCCCTGTATGGGTAGGAATAGAGCTTATGAATGCAGTTGTTGTAGCGCTCTTGGTGTTTGTCATCGGACTGATCATGACCATGTCAGGACGGGGTGGTGGAAACTTTTATGTCCCCCTGTTGGTCCTATCCGGGTTGGGCATGCACCAAGCTGCCACCATGGGACAATTCATCCTGATGATTGCAGCAATGAGTGGGATGCTGGTATTCAACAAGAAGAAAATGGTGGACTGGAAACTTGCACTGGTCATAGACCCTCCAACAGACATCATGGCCTTTGTTGGAGGGTATTATTCCAGCTATTTCAGTGGGAATACGTTACAGATTGTTCTGTCGGTTTTCTTGGTATTGGCGGGCTTCTCAATGTTGATCAAGGTAAAGGAGAGACCTATCCAGACGACAAAGCGCTTTGGGTATTGGCATCGGGATTTTCATGGGGAGCAGTACGTTCTCAATCTTTGGTACACCATCCCGATTACTGCAGGAGCAGGTTTGGTAGCTGGTGCGGTTGGAATTTCCTGTGGGTCATTCAAGATTCCCTTGATGGTTCTGCTCTGTGGTGTTCCCATGCGTATTGCAGTAGGGACTTCCTCGGCCATGATTGCCGCAACTGCAATCATGGGATTTCTAGGCCATGCCATGCGAGGCCACTTTGAAATCCAGTATGCAATCCCCTTGGCTCTTGCCTCTCTGCTGGCCGGAATACTTGGAGGCAGACTGGCTAGCAAGACGAATCCAAAATACCTTAAGGCAATTTTTGCCCTGACCACCTTTCTCGCTGCGGTTCTGATGATGGCAAATGCCCTCTCTTCCTGATAGGAAGGAGAGGCAAGAGCTAGTGGCCGTGATTAGGGCCTCATTTGTCTGTGCGTAGGTGGAGCACGGTATTTTCGGATGAAATTATGACTTCTTCCTTCTCTGCATCATACTGTACTGAAGGGTAGGTTGGAGGTTGTATGTCACCTCTCCATGCTCCAACACAGCTGACCAGCACAGTAGTACTGCCTGCTGCAAGCTCTGAGGAGAGAATCGGGACAATAGTTGTTGAATATGCAAGATTGAGGTTGGGAAGAGGAGTAATGCTGCCAGCTTCTCTTTCCTGTAAAGGATCGCTGATATGACTCGTATCCCAGGGAAGAGAAATCGAAATTGATGAAGGATTGGCATAATATTCTTCTGGTTCAATAGGTGGCTCCCATCCACGGAACAACTCAATTGCAAAACCGCCTTCTTTTGTGTATAGCTTTCTCTTTGTTCTTACCGTATGTACCCTCACATGGAATGAGCCTGCTGGAATTAGATACGTCGTAATGGATACATCTGGGTATGGATGCCAAAGAGAACAGATATATGATGCATTTGCTTCTAAGGTTTTGCTCTCTCTTCTTGTACGCCAATATGTTGCATCATCACTTACAAAGAGCATGCTGTCGCAACCGGTTTGGGCAAAATCATAGTACGAAGCCGCTACACTGAACGTATAGCGGGCACTATAGGCTAATTTTGCGTATTTCTCTGCGATGTGCACCATGTGGAAATCAGGGTATTGTCCTGCGTTGAGCATGACCACATCGCCATCCCCCGTACGTTGCATAATGACCCCAGGTTGTTTCAGCAAGTAGGTCTTTTCCAATGCTGGAAGTTCCGATTCCTCAGCTTTCCAGAGGGGATGCGTATCGGGCAATGCAAGTAGCAGGTATGCTTTAAGAGCCCAATACGGGGAGCCTGGAGCATTGTACTGCTCTGCCATCGGCCTGCATGGATATTGATAACCAACAGTCAAGAAACCGTCTCGATCAAAGATGGGTTGTTGAAACCACCACCTGAATGAACGTAGAATGATTCCTTTCATGACACCCCAGGGAAGAACTTCGATACCGGCAAATGCGCATGCACTGTAAAAAGAGACCACCGCAAAGCGGTAGGTCAATGAACGACCATAGGGTACAAAGGACCCTTCCTGGGAGAAGAAATGGATATGTTGTTGGGCGAATAATGTTGCACGTTCAGCAAATCGTTCACATCGATCAGGGTCCTTGTCTTTCCTAAAGGCGTAGTAGATCAATGCATAGTACTGCATAGCTAATGGGTTGTAGTTGTCGAAGGGTTTTTGGTCACGATACCACCCATCTCCTGCATACATATCCTCAAGGATATCCAGATCTCTCTCCATAACCTCAATACAAAATTCTTGTCGGCCCAATGCTTCAAAAGCCAGATTCACCAACACCCTAAAAAAGAGCCAGTTGTTAAGTGACATGGTATGGGTATTGATCATTGCGAGCCAATTACAGAGATTGTTTTGTTCCGGTTGGCTGAGAGGTTCCCAATAATATTCTGGAGTGAGCAGCAAAGATAAGGCAATGGCTGCCATCTCAACCATCCGTTGGTCATAATCTCCTACATCACCCCAGTAATAAGGACTCTCTGGATCAGTCCCCGTGATGAGCCCTTTTGCGTGGATCAGTTCTGCCTCCCAAGAAAATCCTCCGCTACGAAGGGGGACCACTCCCCAAAGCAAGCGTGACCATCCTTCCAATAAGGCCACATGCTGAGAATAGTGTGCTGATTCATTTCCTACAAACAGTCCAGATCCATTTTTCACCAGAGCATGGCTACAGGGTTGGAGAAGCAACAGCAACGACGTGGCTACATCTTTACGCGACTGGATGTTCAGTTTCTTGATTGGTGTATCATACGCTACCATTGTCTCTTCTCCTTGTCTTCTGAGTCTGCTACCAAAAACGAATGGCACTTCCCAGTACTGTTCCCAAAGCCTCCATGTAGAAGTAGTCTCCCCAAAGAACACATTCATCTACTCCTGCATTATTTGGTTTTCCATATACCGCATGCATAAGTATCCCGTTTGATCCTGGATTATCCTTGGTGGTATATGATTTGCTGAGGGAAGCGAGCATATCCAGTGCTTTTTCCTGGTAGTGCACTGCATCACTGTCACCCTTGGGAAGAAGGGAGGAAAGCAGCATAAGTCCACAAGCGGCTATTGCACTGCCTGAGCTGTCTCGCTCCTCATCCCCTTCAGTGAACATCAAATCCCAATAACACACATCGTCAGAAGGAAGATGGGAGAGGAAACAATCAGCCAAACGTTTTGCGTCGATTAAGCAAGCATGATCGTGGGTATAGGTGTATGCCAAGGCAAGACCAAATATTCCCCATGCTTGGCCACGAGCCCAGATGGAATCATCGCTATAGCCTTGGGCTGTTGCACCTCGTACTGGGTTTCCTGTTTCTGTGTCAAAATAGTAGGTATGGTAGGTTGTTGCGTCAGGGCGAATAATGGTTTCTCGAGTGCGGGCAAGATGGCTCAGCGCCGCTTCCCTGTATCTTGGCTCCTTTGTCTCTTCGGTTGCCCAGAAGAGCAGGGGAATATTCATCAAGCAATCAATAATGATCCTTCCTCTTTGTTCAGGGTCCTCGAGGTCACCCCAAGCCTGGATAATTCCAGCGTTTGGATGGTATCGCTCCATCAGTAAGTCTGCTGCAAGGAGAGCCGTATTCTTTGCACTCTCATTATGTGTGATCAAGTACTCTGCTTTTGCAGAGAGGATATAGAGAAACCCAAGGTCATGGGTGTTTGTCTCAATCCGCTTCTGTAATCGGTTTTGATAGTCCTCAAGCGTTGCTTCTCCGGCATGCCTGAATACTTCATCTCTGGTATGAAGATACGACAGCCACA
>JBFWKK010000106.1:0-5288 GCA_050252715.1 Sphaerochaeta sp.
AAGACTCCAATGCTTGCCCAATCGAGACATCTTTACTTTGAGAAGTTGTTGGTACATTCGGGACTTCTGAACTTGCTTATGGATTTTTTTTGAATCGTCAGGTGCTACATCCAAAGGAAATATATCAACAAACACACCAAACTCAATGTCATGATTTTGTGCGCCCTCTTTCACGAAGGTTTTTGTATCATACACTTTTGCAAAAGGGAACCGACATCTTGAAGAAGTCTCCAAGGCATAAACAGCAAATTTCGGGGAAGAAAAATTCTTCACGAACACATCATAATCAGATCTTGGCATCATAAGATCGATATCATCATCCCATGGAATGAATCCCTTATGCCGGACAGCACCCAGTAAGGTTCCCCCAGAAAGAAAATAGGCAATCTGTCTTGAAGTGCAGAACTCATCAATCGCTGAGAGGATTTCCAGTTCACATGTTACCAATTCTTGATGAGTGAGATTCTTCACAGTATACATCCTTCATTAAAACAGCCTTAAGGTTCTCATAAATAGGCGCTCAAATCCAGTACCTTCAAAGAGAATCCTTCCAAGACCTCATATAGTTTCCCCTTCTCTGTCATTATCCTCACATCCTCTTCTGACTCACTCCCATTGGCCAACAGCAGAACCTGTGCCTCTGGATAGTAGGCACAGTCAACATGGGGATTGTCAGAAGCGTAGAGAGGCTCTGCTGCAAGATTTTGTTCAAGGATTGAACGAATGGCAAAGGTGTTCTCAGGGGAATAACGATACTCACTGAGATAGATGCCCTTCCCTTTTCCAAACTTTCGCTCTGTGAGGACAGGAAGTGCATCCTCAACGTGCAGGACTTCTGTAGAACCATCTACCAGGTATATTCCTTCTTTCGCTCTCAGAGAAATCTTGGGAAGGGAACCATCCACTCTTTCATATTCCCACTGTCCGTGACAGAGCCTCCTACCGTCATCATAATCAACACCAAGGACATGTGCCATCTTGAAGGAGTTATTGAGTGAGGACGGTGCATTGATTCCAAGGAAGGTACCTCCCTTCCAGACCCACTGGGTAAGGGAGGTCACCACGTCATCCCTCTGCCAGGCATCTCCCCCACTGTAGCTGCTGTTCTGGAATCCAGCGTTTAGTAGTACATCAAACGAATCGAGCGGATCTCTGGCCACCTCATCAAAATTCAAGAATTCAACGGTATAGGGAAGACCGGAGAGGCTCTCCAGGATATTGATCAAATCCAGATCAGGGTGTTCATGGTAGTGTCCCCCGCAGGTCCAAGTCCTGAGCTTTCCCCATCGGGTGATGATTCCGATCTTCAATGAGGCGGTATATACCTTTGCTGCCTGATGCAGCTCCTTGATCGTCCTGAACTGGTCAGCGATATCAGCAATGGTTTCAACAAAATCAGGAAATCCTTCAGTAAGGTGCAAGTAGCCACCCAAGCCAATTCGGTCGATGGGAGCTCTAAGCATCGCTCTTCTGACGTTCACCCAATACTTCTGTGCATCGAGAGCTGGATTGCCTCCCTCCTTGAAGGTAGGGGCTCCGCCCAGTCCCACTGGGAAGAGATAGGGATGCAACCTGAGTTCATGGGTAAGGTTTCCCGGTACTGCATTGCAAAGTCTGACCTCAAAACCGGAGAATACGCACTTGATGATCCCATCGAACCCAATAGTCTGGAAAGCCTCTGATTGTGGTTCCATTCCAACCCAGCTATCATCGTAGAATACATAGGCCTTCTTTCCATAGCCATGTACGATATCAACCAGTTCCTTGGCAAAGGAACAGACAAAGGCATTGGTAAACCAGAAGTAGTCCATCATGCGTGTATTCCACGCAATATGGGAAGGATTTCTGTCCCCTTTGTTGATGAAATCCTCTCCACTCAACGAGTACCCATACTGTGCCTCAAACTGGTCCAAAGCAAGCGGGCTTACGGTAAAGTCATAACTTGCCCAGTCGGTGAAGAGATTCCGATTTCGCTCATCACTTCCCCAGATCCACACGAAGTTGTAGAAGAGGGAGGTAAAACGTACCACATCTGTCTCTGGGTGCTCCTCGCACCAGCGAACCAGATAGGAACTCAGATAATTCTGGACCTCGGGGTAGCGGGGGTCAATCTGCCTCAGCGGCTCGCTTTTCCAGTCGTTGGTGACATGGTTGTACATGTTTATCTCTTCCCAGATCCGGTAGGCAAGAAAGTTCACACTGTAGTGATGGAAGGGAGTGCAAGACTGAACAGTCACGCTCCTGGTCGCAGGATCGTAGGCCCAAGCAGTAGGAAGCAGTTCTTTGCCGGTAGTACGGTCAAATACCTGCCAATAGGAGAGAGATTCCTCATGTATCGCAAACTGTTTGGCAAAATAGGGAGAAAGCAAGGGAATCTCTACAACCTCTTTGGTGCTGAGAACTCTCTCACTCTCGAGAAACACTTGCTGCTGGAATTGGGGATTGGCTGAAGCAAACTCGTTGTGTTCGCGGATAATGCAGATGGTGGAGTATACATCCATCCCCGCTTCCAATAGAGATGGAGAGAGCTTGGTCCCATCGCAATCGCGAATGACATCAGCACCCCACTTCTCTGCTAAAGAGAGGGAAAGCTCTTCATAGCCAGCTTCACCCGGCATGGTAAATGAACCATGGGATTTCCTTGTTGTTTTCATTGGAACTACCTCACCCTATGACGGTATCATGAGATGGGTGGGGAGTCCAGAAAACATTACTGCAGGCCTTTCTCCATCACAAACAAGACATCCTTGTCCACCTGCTCCCTCACTGCCTGCAAGCTCTCAAACTTGGTGATGGGGCGGATGAAGGTTTTCACCTCCATCGTAATAGTCTGGCCATAGAGGTCCCGGTTGAAGTGCAGGAGGAATGTCTCGATGGTGATGGTGGGGTAATCATCCACCGTGGGACGGGGACCAATGCTGGTCACCCCGAGATACCTCACCCCATCTACAATGGTGATCGTACCATATACCCCGTGATCTGGGATTAGCTTATTCACAGCAATCTTCATATTGACGGTGGGCATACCCACCGTTCTTCCCAGCTGTCTTCCATAGACCACTTCCCCACTCATGGTGTATGGGTGGCCAAGCATAGCTTCAGCCTCTTCAATCTTCCCTCTGAGCAAACTATCAGCTATACGGTCAGCAGTAATCGGTTCACCCTTGTAGAGCACGGGTTTGATGAGATCAAGCTTTTCATTGTGCTCCTGAAGAGAGGCAAGCCCAGGATGGTGGCCCCCTACAATCACCGAGTCAAATCCCTTTGTTTCCAGACGCTTATCTACGTGGATAATGGTGCAATTTTCTCCGGTATACTGCTTGATGAGTCTGTCACGCTCTTCATCGGTGGTGAGCACTTTTTGAGCAGTTACCGGTTGCACATATATCTTTTCCGGCTTGTGGGCAAGAATTGCCTGATGACCACGATGGACCCCATCAAAATGCCCAAATGCCACACTCATATCTGCCTCCTCGGCCTTCGGTAGAAAAGAAGCCCAATTACATAGTAGATGACCGTTGCCAACCAGAGCTGCCATCCACCTTGTATGACACTCGGTACATATGTGGCAACCAACACAAACAGTGTCAGGATGGGAAGGATATTTCCCCCTGGTGCATGGAAGAACCCTGCTTCTCTTTTTGGGTGTTGTTTTCTTGACTCAATGATCGTTACACAGACAATTGCCACCACAATGACATTACAAAGAGCTCCTAGGTTGATCAGAAGATTGGTAAGCTGGGGAAAGGCGGCAAAGAAACCAGTGACAATTACCACTACTGCCGTTGAGGTGAGGGGAGCCCCATTCTCCTTCCCTGTTCTTGCAAGGAAGTGAGGCAGTGCCCCCTTCTCTGCTGTTGCCTGGAGGGTATGGCTTGCAAGTGCCATGGTTACGATCATAGTGGTAATGAGCGCCAAGACTGCAGAGATTGAGATCAGGGGGGTAAGGAATTCAAGGCCGGGAAGACTGAATGCTGCAGCATAGAGCGGGATATACCGCATCCCCTCATTCTCCTGCAGATAGGAAGAGGAGACTAGACCCAAGGTTGCGACCAACACAACCAGGTAGAGAGCCAAGACTACGGCCATGGCGATAGCCATCGCCTTTGGAACAGTTCGGTTTGGTTGTTCCACCTCCCCGACCAGGAAGGACAGGGCAACGATCGCCCCATAGGCAACCATTGCAAGGGGCAGTGCATCCAAAAATCCCGTTACCCCTCCTGTTCCCTGAGAGAAGAAAGGAGAGAGCCTTGTGCTGTCCCAACTCCCACTTGAGAATACTGAGACCGAGAAGATGAGCAGGGTAAGGCCAAGAAAAAGGGTAAGGATGGTAGTGGCCTTTCCGGTTATACGGAACCGAACTGCATTCAACACCCCGCTAAGGAGTACTGCTGCAATACCAAGAGGCACCTGCAAGGATTCCATTGCAGGGAAGGCAACAGAGAGGTAGATTCCAATATAGATGGCTGAGAACGCAGCTCCTGCAATACAGCCAAAGAGGTATGCCCATGCTGAGACCCACCCCCAGAGATTGCCTTGTGCCCTTGTTTTACCCAAGAGCAAGGCAGGAAAAGCAAAGACCCCTCCACTTTGGGGGTACCGGGAGGCAAGCTCTGCTGTCTGGAGCCCATAGGCCAAGAGTATAAGTGCACCAAGGACCCAGGAGAGAATGGCAGCAGGTCCTGCACTAAGGATGGTCATCCCAGAGAGAGAGAAGATGGCACTGCCGATCATTCCACCAATCAAAAGATGTACACTGTCAAAGGTTCCGAGTTTCTTCTGCTTTGTTGCCACAATGATGCCTCCAACGAAGTCAATCATACCGTGGCAGCAAACTCATGTGCAAGGAATCAGGCCCCCTAGGGAGAGAAATCCTAGATAATTACTTGGTGGATAGAAAGACCAGATATACTATTCATAGTACACCCGTTCGGGTATATATTAACTCATTAAAGTATGTTTTATACCCGTTCGGGTGCAAATTACACACATCACCAGGCAATAAATGCGGGACCTCACGAACTTTGGTATGTGATGGTATTCTGCGAGCTTCTTTGTACATCCTATCTGCATTGGCTACCCCATCACTGGTTATCTTTCTCTTTGTATTTGAACTTACTGATCCTCACGCCCAAAGAACTGGGAACCAGGTGGCGGGAGCCTCGGTTCTGTCAGATAGATGAAATTACTTCCACGATAATCCTGCAGCAACTCGAGAAAATTTTCGCTGTCATATCGCTCACCATCAATGATAAAGACCATCTCATCTAAAGCATCTTCATCATAGT
>JBFWKK010000107.1:0-5243 GCA_050252715.1 Sphaerochaeta sp.
GGCGGGTAACCGTTCCCGGTCCACCACCACTGATCAGGTAAATCTGACCAAACACCTTGAACGATGCAATGATCTGAAGGAATGTCACCAATGCAAATGTGGGACCCAGGATGGGAATTGTAATAGAGAAGAGTACCCGCCAAGAGGGAGCCCCATCAATTTTTGCAGCTTCATAGAGCTGCTCGGGGATATCCTGCAGAGCTGAGAGGAACAGCAACATGCTGAAACCGAGAGTCCACCAAACCGTGGTAACTACCAAGGTAAGCCTCACCAAGGCTGTCTTGCTGAGCCACATGGGTTCCATGTCAGCCGGTATAATATGGAGGCTATGGAGCAGCTGGTTCAAGAACCCCATATAGGGAGATGCCATATAGATTGTAATAAAGGAGACTACAGAGACTGACAGGATTGAAGGGAGATAGTAACTTGCACGGAGAAATCGTTTTGCTCGTGATGGACGGTTTGCCAGCACAGCAAGAAAGAAGGCACTTACCACCAGCAGAGGTACGGTCATGACTACAAACAGTGTTGTATTCTGCATTGCCTGCCAGAAGAAGCGGTCACCAAGGAATTTCTGGTAGTTTTCCAATCCCACCCAACCTTGCTTTCCCATCAGACCCCACCGGTGGAAGCTCACAATCAATCCCTGGATAACCGGCCAAATGGTGAATACCGAGTAGAGCACGGTAAAGGGGAGAATAAACCAGAAAACGATGAACCACGTTCGTCCACCGTTTTGATGTAACGTTTTCTTAGTCATGCAGCGCTCCTTGAAAGACAGCCTGGGGCATATGCCCCAGGTTGCCAAGCAGTTTGTTGTTAAAGAATTGCTTCTTCCAACTCGAGTGCCAAGTTCTCAATACCTTTCTCGATCGTAACCTGATCGGCCCAAATGGTATCCAGGTTTCTGATCATCGCATCCTTCATGGCGTAGAAGTTTGGATTCTTGGAAGGCAGAACTGCAGTGGAAGCAGCTTCCATGTAGTCACTGCGATAGGGCATTGCAAGATACTCATCAGACTGCTGGACCGTAAGGTCGGAAGGAATCTGACCGCTCTTTGCCCAGAGTGCTGCGGCCTTGGAAGATACATAGTTGATGAAATGCACTGCAGCTTCGGTATCAGCATCGCTTCTGTCTTTCTTCACTGGGATGATGAACGTATGTGCATCTGCCCAACAAGAAGGATTTGCGAACAACTGCGGGAACGGCTGTGCACCAAAGTTCAGCTCTGCGGTCTGCTCGAAAGCACCGGTTGCCCAGGTACCACCAAAGAGCAACCCTGCATTGCCGCCCTGGAAGAAGCGCTGGTGATCCTCAATGCCGGAAAGGACGTACCCACTCTCGTACAATCCCTTGATAAAGGCTGCTGCCTTAACTGCAGTTGCCTTATCCATTGTTACCTTGTCCCCTGCCTCATTGGTGAGCGGTGTTCCACCCATCTGGAAGTAGGTTGCCCACCAAACACGATAGGGGTCATCACCCTTCTGGGTAAGAGAGAGCGCTGACTGACCATCAGAGGTAACTGCCTGCAACTTCTTGA
The DNA here is from genome assembly GCA_050252715.1 of Sphaerochaeta sp. Taxonomy (GTDB): domain Bacteria; phylum Spirochaetota; class Spirochaetia; order Sphaerochaetales; family Sphaerochaetaceae; genus Sphaerochaeta. The sequence continues at coordinate 1,542 of JBFWKK010000107.1, forward strand.
GGATTGCCATGAAGTCGTCAGTAGAAGCAATACTGAGCTGGTCATCACTGTTCAATCTGATCCCTGCCTTCTCCAGCCAGTCACGGTTGAAGTACATGATCTCAGCATGGGTATCAAGAGGCATTGCATAGTGGGCGCCGTCAAAGCTGACACCTTCATTCATGCCCGGAGTAAATACATTCCAGTCAGTACCGACACGCTTTGCATAGTCATCGATATTGATAATTACGCCCTGGTCAACCAACTCAGGAAGTTTTGAGATGTGAGAGACACCAATATCGGGGCCTTTCCCTGCTGCAACAGCAGTCATCAGCTTGGTGTAGTAGTCAGCCCAAACCAGCATGATTGATTGTACTTGCTTGGGAGGATTGGTCTTGTTGTATTCACTGACAATCTCGTCCATGAATCCACCATCACCACCACTGAACAAGGACCAAAATACCAGCTTGTCCTCATCTACAACCACTGCTTCTGGATTGTTTACAGTTCCATCCTCATTGATATCCACGGTAACCGCTTCAGCAGCTGCACTCTCTTTCTCTCCACCAGCAAAAGCCATGGAAGAACAGAGCAAAAGTGCCAATAGGACATACAATACACGTTTCATAGTCGCCTCCTTTTTCAATAACGAGGAAATACTTCCTCCATCTACATATTGTTTTAACATGATACATACGAACAGTCAAACAAAATTGAAATATTTCATTTTCTTATATTTAAAATATTTACCATAATTTCATACTTTTTACATATCCATTATTTTTGATATATATCACATCTACAGTATACAATTGTCCAAAAAAGATTGTACAAAGATTGTACAGAAAGGATAATTGCAGACAATACCCTCCTTGCCAGGAATCATGGGTTCCATCTCTGAAGAATCGAAAAAAACTGGTAAAAAATATGGTTCTGTTTGCTGGTGCATATCGAATCTAAGTGATATGGTGAAATTATGAATCAGAATATTTACTTTGCCACCTTTGAAGATATCTCCCTCATAGCACGGGCTCTCGACAGTCCGGTGCGTTGTGAAATCCTCCGGCTTTTGAGTGACTCGTCCATGAATATTTCACGAATCCAATCACTCCTGCAGATTCCCCAATCCACCTGCACCACCAATATCCAGATACTGGAGAAAGCCAACCTTATAGAGACAAAACTGGTACCGGCATCCCCCCGTGGTGTCCAGAAGATCTGCTCCTTGAAGTACGGCAAGGTATTGCTTCCCCTGTTTCCTTCTTTCAGGGATGAGAAAGGGGTCAGTGCTATTGAAACCGATATGCCGATCGGGCTCTTTACCGATGCAATGGTAAACCCTCCCTGCGGGTTGAACAGTGCAAAGTCTGTCATTGGGCTCTATGACAACGTCTCCTCATTCCTCTCACCTGAGCGAGCCAGTGCTGGTCTGATCTGGTTCTCCTATGGGTTTCTCGATTATCGTTTTCCCAAGAACTTTTCACCTGATGCAAAGATCACCAAGCTGATATTTTCAGCGGAACTTTGCTCAGAGTACCCTGGCCACAATGACCAGTGGCCTTCTGATATTACGCTTTGGATAAATGGCATGGAGATTGGTACCTGGACAAGCCCAGGAGACCTGGGAGGAAGGAAAGGAAAGTTGACCCCCGCTTGGTGGGATCTCAATTCCACCCAATATGGGTACCTCACTACCTGGATTGTCGATGCTGCCGGGTCTTGGATCGACCACAAGAAAATCTCATCGACCACCATCGAGGACCTATCCATACACACATTTGAATACATGGCGGTACGCATAGGGGTAAAAGAGAACGCAGTGCACCGAGGAGGGGTCAATATCTTCGGAAAGAACTTTGGGAACCATGATCAGGAACTAAAACTCATCGTACATGTGCAATAGCATGAGCTGTATGATCAATCCACGAAATCTTCCCGGTATGGTGTGAACACGTCCAACACCACTCCCTTCTCCAGGCAGGTGGTGCCGTGCTTTACGTTCGGCTCGAAGACAAGGGTATCTCCCTTTGAAACCTCTGCAGGCTTTCCATCGATGGTAAAGAGAAACGATCCCTCCAATACATAGGTCAGCTGGGTATGGGGATGGGAATGCACTGAGCCGACGCCACCCGTCTCAAAATGGACTTCCACTGCCATGATCGTCTCATTATAGGAGAGAATCTTTCGTTTCACTCCTTCCCCTACTACCTCAAATCCATCTTTATCTGAACTCATACTTGACTCCTTCCTATGTAGTATGCGGGAGCAATACAGACAATGCAACTACGATTAGGTCATCTTATTACGAGGGAATGCTTGAAGAACAATGTTGATTATTACTCCCCAAGGGGAATATATCGAGTGAATTTCCCACAAGTCTGTTGAGTAAGTTGTCCTTCTGCACACAGCTCCTTGAGCAGTCTAAATGCTTTTGTTGTCTTCAGCCCTACAAGGTCTTCCACTTCTTTCCTGGAAATGGAACCCCTTGCTCTAGCATGGTAGAGAATGGATGCCTACCTTACCAATCACAGCTACTATAAAATTCCTAGATTTTGGGCCTCGGCAACCGCTTCCGTTCGAGTACTTACCTGCAACTTTTCATAGATCCTGGAGGCATGCCACTTCACTGTTCGTTCGGTTATGTGCATCATCCCTGCTATCTCTTTGTTCATATAGCCCTTTCCGATCAAATGCAGGACCTCTTGCTCTCGGTCAGTCAGGAGTTGATCCTCTCCTTCTTGTTTGCCTCCGTACAATTCCTGCAAGACAGAGATATGTTTCTCGCTGATCTGGCTTCTCGAGAGATCACGTTGTTGAGATTCATAGTCACCAAATTCCATTGAGAGAATCATCGAGAGCAACAACCGATGTTTCTTCTTGATCTCTGATTGCAAAGAAGCATAGAGTTCCACAGCTTTCTCCTGTTGCCCAGTAATCTGGTAGTACCCAAGCACTTGTCGTTCTTCCAACACAAAGAGGTCAAAGAGGGTATCCTGTTGTGCTTCCTTCTCCTGGTGCTTATGCACCCACATTTCCAACGCAGGAATGTCACCAGCACGTCTCTGTGCCATGGCATACATTGCCTCTATGAAACGGTCATCTATGGAAGTGACATCGTACTCATAGGCTTGCTTCCCTGCATCGCGAAGCAACCGTACTGCTTCCTCATGACGACTACTCACTATATAGAACTCAACAAGTGCAAGTTGTGCATGGAGAGAGAGGTAGAATGAGTATCCCTTTGCAGAAGCAAGTCCTCGTAACAGATACTCCTCTGCATCCTCCCTCATCCCTGAATAAAGAGAGAGCAACCCCTTACCTATCCAAGCCAAGCTGCAGGAAGTGGCATACCCTGATTTCTCCTCATATCCCAATCTCAGAGCTTCATCAAAGGATTGCCTTGCTTGTTCAAACAACAAGAGTTCGAGTTGGATGGACCCTATTTGCCCAAGCAGTACGATGGAAAGTGCGTCGTATTGCTTGACTCCAATGGTTCGTAGCGTCTCCTGTAGATGATGATAGACCTGTTCAAGATCTTCCTCCGGTCCAAGAGGCAAGGAAGCAATGAATACGCTGATAAGCGGACGGAGATACGTCAGTTCATCAGGAAGCTTGCTCAACAGTTTTTCAGCATGATAGAAATCACGTTGGAGCAAGAAGTCTATCCCATCAAGGATGGACAGAAGATCAACCTCCTGCATTTTCTTCCTTAGCCTGGATGAC
>JBFWKK010000108.1:0-5228 GCA_050252715.1 Sphaerochaeta sp.
GGGCTGTCAATCTCAACAAACTACCCTTCCCTGAATGTCAGCTCCACTGACATGATTACCTTTGACCTTAAAGTGAAGAACTACAACCTTGCTCCCCAGCGAGTCAATCTCTCATTGACAGGGTTACCTTCAGGATGGGAATACCAATTCGTCGGTGGTGGAGGTCTGGTCAATGCTGTCTTTGCTGAACCTGAGTCAACATCAAATGTTCAGCTTTGGGTTATTCCAGAGGCAACGGGTAAAGAAGCCACCTATAACTTCTCTGTACATGCAAAGGGAGAAGAAGATGCATCCTTCACCCTGCCACTTACCATCACCATGGGAAGAAAGCTCCCGCAAAGACTTGCATTGGATACAGAACTTCCAATCATAAAGGGAGATCCCTCTTCTGATTTCACGTTCAATGTTACGTTGAGAAACAACAGTGCAGCCGAAACACTCATTGACCTCTATGCTGATGTTCCTCAGGGTTTCTCTGCATCCTTCAAGGAACAGTATGGGTCGAAGACACTGAATACCCTCTCCCTGAATGCAGGCTCGTCGAAAACCATCCAGGTTACAGTCTCCCCTTCTTCTGGTATCGCAGAGGGTAACTATCCAATAACCATCACTGCTCGATCCTCTGGTGCTGAGGCTTCTGTCCCCGTCACCCTAGAGGTACAAGGACAGGCAAAACTTAGCCTCACCGGACAGGGAGGACTGCTCAGCGCAAGCGCTGTTGCAGGGAAGGAAAAAGTCCTGGATCTGGAGCTGGAAAATAGTGGCAGTGCAGAGGCCAACCACGTTGAGCTCTCCTCCTACACACCCTCCAACTGGACCGTTTCTTATGAGCCATCTGTAGTGGAATCTCTCCCAGCTGGAGAAAAAGTTACTGTGAAAGCCACAGTAAAACCATCGAGTGAAGCACTTACTGGAGACTATAGCCTCACTCTACGGGCAAACAGCAAAAATGCAGGCAATATATCAGAGAAATTCAGGATTACCGTTCGAACTTCTTCCCTGTGGGGCATTGTCTCAGTAGGTATCATAGCAGCAGCAGCCGTACTGTTGGTATTTGCAGTGAAGAAATTCGGACGACGGTAACAGGAGGTTAAACCATGGGCAACGAAATCGTATTGAGCGTTTCCCATCTGTCAAAGCAGTACCGCAAGGGGGTGAAGGCAGTGGATGACTTATCCTTTTCCCTCAAGGAAGGAGAGATCTTTGGTCTCCTTGGGCCTAATGGTTCAGGAAAGACCACCACCATCCTTATGCTGCTGGGACTCCTGGAAAGCACGGAAGGTACAGTGGAAGTACTAGGCCACAACCCATTCCGTACACCGTTGGTGGTAAAGAGACAGGTGGGCTATATGCCGGACGCAATAGGGTTCTATGAATACATGACAGCCTATGAGAACCTCGATTATACTGCCAGGTTCCTTGGTCTGGATGCGAACGAAAGGGAAAAACGTATCAAAGCATCAATTGCCAAGATGCGATTGACTGATCGCATGCATGACAAGGTTAAGACGTACTCCCATGGCATGAAACGAAGACTGGGACTAGCTGAATTGCTGGTAAAGGAACCCAGGATTGCCATTCTGGATGAACCTACCCAAGGGCTCGATCCCCAGTCCATTCGCGAATTCCTCTCCCTGATCACTTCCCTCCGAGACAGCGAAGGGATGACATTCCTACTCTCCAGCCATCAGCTGGATGAGGTCCAGTCTGTCTGTGACAGGGTTGGGCTCTTCTCTCGAGGGAAGTTGATCAGTTTTGGTTCAGTGGATGCACTGGGAGAGGAACACTTCGGCAAAGAGGTTCTTATAGACCTGCAGGCAGAGGGCAAGGATGACTTGGAACTTCTTCTGAAAAAGCAAAAGGGAGTAATCGGTGTAGACAGACAAGGAGATAACCATTATCTGGTCACAGCTAGTGAAGACATCCGTCCGATCCTTGCCCAGCAAGTATTCAGTGCAGGATGCAATCTTACGTCTCTTGAGATGAAGAAGCACTCACTGAATGAAATCTATCAGTTGGCGTACAAGGAGGCGAGCAATGAATAAACGTGAGGGTTCTGCATTGACTGGCTTGAAAGTAATTTGGCTGAAAGAGATGCAGGATTATGCAGGAAATATCAGGATGATCATCCTGATGCTCCTAATCATCCTCACAGCCGGAGCAAGCATGTATGTTGCAGCCCAGACACTTCGCTCATTTGTCGGGGAGGACTCGTTCATGCTGCTCAATCTCTTCACGATCAGCCAAGACCCCATTCCATCCTTTCTCTCTTTTATCTCCTTCCTGGTTCCATTGACCGGCATCGCCCTCGGGTTCGATGCAATCAATTCAGAGTTCCAGAATAGGACACTGGGAAGAGTGCTTTCACAACCGATTTACCGGGATGTCTTGCTCTTTGGAAAAGCCTTGGGCGCAGTAAGTGCCATGGCGATCATACTGTTGGCACTCTGGCTGCTGGTTATCGGGTGCGCAATGTTGTTCCTCGGAGTACCACCATCTGGTGAACAGATTGCAAGAGCCTTTGCATTCTATGTGGTCACTCTGCTCTACGCACTCCTGTGGTACTTAGTGGGTATGATGTTCTCCATCATATTCCGCCAGAGTGCTGTATCAGCATTGGTAGCTATTGCCTTGTGGCTCTTCTTCATGATTTTCTGGCCTATGATCTCCCAGCTTCTAGCCTATGCCTTCGGAGGTGGAGACAGCTTCCAGACTGCAAAACTGGAGGTGGTACTGGGAAGAATTTCTCCCTACAGGCTCTACACAGAGTCGGCCTTGGCAATTTTGAATCCCTCAACCAGGTCCTTGGGAGTAGTCCTTTTCAGCCAGTTGCAGGGAGCCATCATGGGAAGTGCCCTACCCTTTGGTCAGAGCATGTTGCTTATATGGCCGCATTTCACTGCTTTCCTGGCAACAATCATTCTGTTGTTTGCTATTGCCTATGTGCTGTTCCAGAGAAAGGAGATCAGGATGTAACATCATTGAGCCCTCAAATGAGGGCTCTTCTTTTGTAATCGCAAATCAGCACACTAAACTATAGATACACGGTTATGTGTTGTTTCTCTTGTATCCAAAAGTGGACCATTGAATGAAAGGTATCAATACCCCAGGGCAAGCCCTGGACTCAGGAAGGAGGCGTTGCTTCCTTTTCCGCCCCAAGGGACGGGGTATCTCACCTTGCTTTCCCAGCACTCGCTCCAGAGAGGAACCTTCCTGCTGATTCCTTTCCTCTCGCTCCGCTGAGGAATGAAAAATCATTATCCAATGGAGTGCTTCAACACAGTTCATGATGTAGCCATCGATTATACATCCACTGCACCGGATTTCGGTGCAGTGGAAATAGAGAGTAGTATTCAACGACCATGAGAAGCTATAACATGGATGCTCTATCGCAAGTCCTTCTTCATGACATCATACTCTTCTTTGGTCAGCTCACCCTTCGCATAGCGTTCTTCAACAATGCGGAGTGAGTCCCCAGAAGCATTCCTCTTCTTTGAGGTTCTGACAATTGCAATGATGGAGAGCGTCAAGGCAGCTATTACTGCAAGAACAACAAGTCCCATAATCCACATGCCACCATCGTACATACCATAGCCATAGCCTAGGCTATGATGACCGAATCTTCCTGCGTCCCAAAATAACGAATTATACATACACATTCCTCCTAATACCCAAGATCTTTACGTAATTCCAAATAGGTGTCCCTATCAATTTCGCCCTTTGCGTATCGGCGATTAACTACATCCAATGCTGATGGTTCCTGGGGTTTGAACCCAGATTTATCAGACTTAACCATGAAGTAAATAAATACTCCTACCAAAATCAGTAATACTAACATCATATCAACTCCTATACCCCCTGAGGGTATATAAGAAGTATCATCATATAGCATCTATCCGTCAAGGTTACTGCCTATCAATTCACTAGGAGTTCACATAACTTCATGGTTCTTCACATCCATATAGGCTCACAGTGCTGCATTGTTGATTCCATTCATACGTGTATTTTAATGATATCCTCCCCATTGAGCCGATTGGTCAACTTCGATTTCCCAGCACCACTAGTTCCTAACAGCATAGGGGTCTTTCTTGGCTCCAGAGAGAAGAGAAGGCCCTCTGTTCCATTTGCAGAGAGAAAATGAAAGGTATCAATACCCCAGGGCAAGCCCTGGACTCAGGAGGCGTTGCCCCCTTTTCTGCCCCAAGGGACGGGGTATCTCACCTTGCTTTCCCGGCACTCGCTCGGGAGAGGAACCATCATGCTGATTCCTTTCCTCTCGCTCCGTTGGGGAATCAATAGGAAATACTCTCAAGGATAAGAAAGGTTTATCGTTGTTTTGGAAGGACCCTTCCCCGTATGTGTTGCTTTGTATTGCTATCTGGTTTTAAAGAACAACACTGTTACCGCTGTTGTTTTGTAATCTCCATAGTGAAATGAAAGGTATCAATACCCCAGGGCAAGCCCTGGACTCAGGAGGCGTTGCCCCCTTTTCCGCCCCAAGGGACGGGGTATCTCACCTTGCTTTCCCGGCACTCGCTCAAGAGAGGAACCATCATGCTGATTCCTTTCCTCTCGCTCCGTTGGGGAATGAAATCACTGCAACACACCTGTTCTTACATGCAAGCAATTATAAAGAACCTTTTATGTTTTTGTATGCTTCTATGTACGTTTCTACAGTATAGGAGCGAAGAATTTCCACGATAAGATCGAGGGGAAGTTCTTCCAGGCTTTTAAACTGGATACAAGATTTTCCGAGCATAAGCTTCTTACTTTGCTTCTGGAGCTTTTCCATTTTCTTGTCATCCATGTAGAGCGGCATAAGGTAAAGAGAGAATCCATGCTTCTGTACAGAAAGGGCAGCATAGCCGATAGGTTGTTTGTTATAGGTGTCTGGGAAGGATCGTAGCGGTATTTCATAGCTGATCATCCCCCAGTTCATACTTTCCTGGATTCCTTCAGGAATGTTCTCTAGGATTAGTTTCCTAAGTGGTGACAATACGGAGCGTTGCTCGCTGGTAAGCTCTGAGAGATACTCGTCTACGGTTGTTGCTTCTGATCGCATGGCAGGCTCCTTACATTCTATTGAGATATTGGACAGATAAACTAAAAGTGACCCATCAACGATGGGCCACTTGTTAAGTAACGTTTTTAGACTCTTTCGATTAGAAGGAGATAGAAACGCTTGGGCTGAGAGTGAAGGTACTGTCGATGATATACTCAGCATCGAG
>JBFWKK010000109.1:0-5227 GCA_050252715.1 Sphaerochaeta sp.
TTGAGAAGGCAAGGGTACGGCTACCCTGATGACGATTATTTCTTCCTCAAGCTCTTTGATGCAAGCAGGAAAGGTTATGTCAGGAACCCTGTGGCTGAGAAAATCCCACAGGATTTATGATTGAGCCATTTTCTCATTGGACTAATACTACATAATTCTGTCTTGAGGCTAAACGAAGGCCGGGCAGTTGACCCGGCCTTCAAAATGAGCACATATGTTGATGGTTTGTCTTACTTGTAGACTACAATTGCCTTTGGTTCCAGTACCCTGAAGGTAAAGGACTCTGTTGCAAAGAGGGTGACCTCCTTGGTGTCATGGGTCTCGTAGCCGAGTGCGAAGTCCTGGCCAATGGTCAGCTCAAGGTCTTCACTGTCATAAGGGAGCAGGAGTGCTCCTTCGACATTTGCAGAGTAGACCACCTTGCCCCCAAGCATGCGCTCCACTCTCTCGAGCAAGTTCTGCCCACGGGCTTCCTTGTTTAGGGCTATCCAAGCATCTTTGCCTACTACCAGAGCATAGGGCCCATGCACATAGCTCTTCTTGAGCAAGATCAGACCCTCTGCAACTGAGGCAAGAATGTCACTTGCTTCCTTTCCGAAGGAGAGGGTCTTATGGTCACTGGAAGCCACCAATCCCTTGATCTCCCCTTTCTCATAGCCATCGTAAATTGCATGTTCCTCAAATAGAGCCAACTTTTCGATTGCTGCATCGAGGTTGTCAAAATCGATGTCCTTTGCCCCACGAGCCAGATTGTCCAGCTCCCACTTGTTGAGGGTGAAGCGAATTCTTGCTTCGGTCAGTGGTTTTGCGGTATAGACCCCAGCTTTTACATCTCCGTCATCAACCAAGGTGAGACGACCTTCACTGATGGCGGTGAAGTCAATTCCCTTTGGTCCATTGACGTTTACTACTTTACGTGCGGTAAGGCGGGAGAGTAAAACCTCTCTAGCTCTGCTTTCTATTTCTGCCCATGCCTCAGAGGAGAGCGGGGCAAGTTCACGTTTGAACATATCCATAGGTATTCCTCCTGAATTTGACTTATTTCTTCATGTCACCGATTGAAAGAGAAGATGAAGATGCCGCTGCACCGCCTTCCTCGCCTTCTTCAGCATCAAGGAGACTGCCACTGGTGAAGAGGTATGTCTTGAGTTCGTCATCCCACTTATCCATATTGCGTCTCAACCACTCGAGGGTCATGGCAGCGTGTTCAATCTCTTCATCACGGTTGTGTGCCATAACGCCTGCAAGTTCTGCATCCTTGGTAGTGTTCACACGCTGGTTGTACCAGTCGATTGCTTCAAGTTCTTCTCGTAGGCTGGTGATTGCGCGGGAGATATCCCGGGTTCTCTCGTCTATTGCATCATACGGTTCGCTGTAAGCCATACTATCCTCCTATTAATACATTGTATTACTTTAATAATACTCATGGTTTGCCAAGAAAGAAAGGGGTTCGGGTGAAAAATCTGGGATTGGAGGGTTGTATGTGCTCCACGGTTGCATACAAGTCGTCCTAGATTTGTCTGTTTCAAGAACTGCCAAGGCGACACTTTGTCTGATGAAATTTGATATTTTTAAGCCTTGTTACACATGTAAAGAAATATTAGTATTTCATTTATTAGTCCAATAGAGTATAAATATAGCTTATAAGTAGTAGAAATGTCTTCTAATTAAGACAAAATCCTTACTGAATAGAAAAACGATTTGTATTATACTTCTAGTATACATTTTACTCCTGATCTTGCACTACATGGAGGTACATGCACATGGCACTAAAATTCAAGACTGTTTTCTCGCAGTTGCAAATGAAGATAATTTTCGGTGAATGGCCCGAGGGGTATCGAATACCAACTGAAATGGAACTTTGTGACCACTATGGAGTTTCACGGGTTACGATTCGTCGTGCACTCGATGGGCTGGTACGACAAGGCTATATTTCCCGCACCAGAGGGCGTGGTTCCTTTGTGCTGTTCAAGAGAAAGGTGGTTGGACTTGGCTATCCCCAGGTGAGAAACACTGAAGAAGAGGAACAACGCAAAGGGTACTACAAGATTCTCCTCAAGGAGAAAGTAGATGCTTCCCACGCAGACCGTGACCAGATTGATTTTTCTGATGACCCGACAGAGACTCAGCTATGGCACTTCAAGAGCCTGCACATCATGGATGGAAAGCCTTCGGTTCTGAGCGATTACTATGTGACCGCCCGATTTGGAGAGGAAATAGCCCAGTTAGGGGATGAGAGTGAACGATCCTTTTTCGATTTGGTGAGTGGACACATTGGACAGAAATGTCATTTCGTACAGGGGAAGGTTGCTGCCATCAACCCTAATGAGGAAATCTGCAAACAGCTTGGTATCGACTGCAGTTCGGCAAGCCTCTGGTGTAGAGGGCTTTGCGTTTTGGACGATGGAACGGTCATCGGTAGATGTACCAAGGTGTTCAACGGACTCATGTACGAATTTGCTGTAGAGGATCAGACGGACGTTTCCACAGGCAGGTAATTGTTTCTAAAAAAGCTAGGTTCTCATGCCGAATGTACGGTCTCTTTCTTGTGTTTTCTTGACATCAGCAGTATAAGTGTTAGTAACCAATACTACTACGATGAAGAGGAAACCATGAAGAGAACGATTATAGAGATGTTGCATACTGCCTCAGAACGTTATGGGGACCGTGCCTATACCAATACAAAGACCGACGCAGGCTGGGTGGCCAGTTCATTCAAGAAAACCGATATTGAATCTGATTACGTGGCTGCCTATCTACTCTCCCATGGACATATGAGAGAGGAGACCGTAGGAATCCTCAGTGAGGGGAAGAGCAGCTGGGTTACTTGTGAGCTGGGATTGATAAAGGCAAGGATGATCAGCGTTCCGCTCTCCATCAAACTTACCCCTGAGGAGATAGCCTTTAGAATCAACCACAGTGAAGCTGTTGCCTTGGCGGTCTCTTCAAACACCTTGATGAATGCAGTGAAAGCCATGCCGATGTTCGATCACCCAGTCATGTTCATCTACCTCGATGAGCAGGATGAACGGCTGGAAAAGTTGGTCCGCGAGGAGGATTGGAAGCAGGACCAGCACTATGTCCCTTGGGAGACCCTTATGCTTGATGGGGCGAATATCTTGGAACAGAAGCCCCGTTTGGTAAAAGATGCCGAAGAGATTATTGCAGAAAATGACACAATCAATATCTGTTATACCAGTGGAACAACTGGGAATCCGAAGGGGATCATGCTCACACATCTTAATTACTATGTGAATGTGCACGATGCCATCGACTTGTTCAAGCTTCCCGATGCCAGCTATGAGACGCTGGTGGTGCTTCCTGTTGACCACAGCTTTGCACACACCGTAGGAATTTATACAGCACTACTGAGGGGTATTACCCTGCACTTTGTAGATTCTCGTGGGAGTAATGCTTCCATCATCAGGAACTTCCCCAAGAACCTTTTGGAGGTGAATCCTGTATTTCTCATGACTGTTCCCTCCATTACCGGCAATTTCATGAAGAAGATGATCCAGGGTATTCATCAGAAAGGGGCCTTTATAGAGGGCATTTTCACCCGTGGGCTTGAGGCGGGCATGCTGAGAAATGGGGATGGTTTCCATAAGGGTGGGACCTGGGTGAAGATAAAGACATGGTTTCCTTATACCCTGGCTAACCTTCTGGTGTTTCCGAAACTCAGAAAGATCTTTGGGGATAGGATGCTCTACTGCGTAGGAGGGGGAGCTCTCCTGGAGGCAAAACAACAACGCTTCTTTGCTGCCATCGGTGTCCCTGTCTTCCAAGGATATGGGCTTACCGAGGCTGCTCCGATTATCAGCAGCAATACGCCCCACAAGTACAAATTCGGAACCAGCGGTATTGTTGCGGGCAGTGAGGTCTGTAAAATCATGGTGGATGAGACAACCGAGGCAAAAGTCGGCCAACGTGGTGAGATTGTCATCAAGGGCGAGAATGTCATGAAGGGGTACTTCAAGAATCCCAAGGCAAGTGCGGAGGTGCTCAAGGATGGATGGCTCTGGACAGGGGATCTTGGTTACTACGATGAGGATGGGTTTTTGGTAGTTACAGGGCGGGCGAAGGCCTTGCTCATTGGAAGAGATGGAGAGAAGTACAGTCCAGAGGAAGTTGAGGAGGTGATGATCAACAACCTTTCGATCATCAACCAGCTCATGGTCTACAACGACCACCAGATTATGACAACGGCACTGATAACCCTGCAGGAGAGTGATGTAGCCTCTCTCATCCAAGAGAAGGGTTTTACTACTCCCGAGGAAGCTCTTACAGGAATTATTGCTGCAATACGCTCTTATGAGCAGCATGCAACGGCTATTCCCTCTATGTGGATTCCTTCCCGCTTTGCTCTGATAGAGAAACCCTTCAGTGAGGCTGACGGATTGGTAAACTCCACCATGAAGCTGGTTCGCTACAAGACAACCGAGTTCTACAAGGACAGAATTGCCACACTATATGAGAGTGAGGAGGCCAACCGCCAAGCCAATCTTGAAGTAGTCAAAAATCTGTTCTTTAAGTAAAGAGAGAATAACTAATTGAGTATATGCTGAGGGACAAACAGAGAATTTCATTTTCCGTTTGTTCCCTTGGTGTTTCAGAGTAGACAACTAGCATAAAATATGTAACGCTTTTGTTGTAGAGACGTTTTACTAGTGCAGGGTATGACATACCCGAAGAAAAAAAGGAAACTGGAGCCTTTGCTTGAATAGGTGAGGGATGAAAACAATAGGAAGGGGTACCCCTCAGGAGGAGGACATTATGAAGAAGGCTTTGATACCAATCTTGTTGGTACTATTGCTGAGCTTGGCATTTACCTCGTGTGACGCCAACATCCGGCAAGACATCGCAGGTTTAATGGGTGATTTCAGTGAAAATGTGTATATTGAAAGTGGAATGGTTGAAGCAGATTTGGGGGCTGTTGATGATGCAAAAGACGATGCTAACAAAATTGGCACATCTTCAGGAAGCACCGCCACTGCAACTGTTGCTCCAAGTTCAACTCCAGGTAAGAATAAAATCAGCACTGGTGCTTTCGGCATAGATGTTTCTGTCGATGTTGATCCTACTGAAGCTGATGCCAATTTTGCCATTATTGCTCCTCAGACTCCTGATGAGCAGCAGTCTTTCAGCAATAACATTGCAGATTCAATTTCCTCCACTCCCAAATTGGAGCAGTTCTTGACAAATATGGCTGAGCCGGCCACGAGTGAGC
>JBFWKK010000110.1:0-5081 GCA_050252715.1 Sphaerochaeta sp.
GCTGACGCTTGCTCACCCTACCCTTGGGAAAGAGCACCTTTACATCAATACCCTTCCGCCCTGCAAAAGCGGCTGCCACTGCCCCACCGGTATCGCCACTGGTTGCAACCAGGATGGTTAGGTTCCGACTTTGCTTCTCCAGGATCTTCTCCATACTTGCAGCAAGGAAGCGCGCACCGAAGTCCTTGAACGCAGCGGTGGGACCATGATAGAGCTCGAGAACCATCTCTTCCCCTTTTAGGGGAACCAAGGGAACCGGGAAATTGAACGCATCCATGCAAATCTGGGCAAGGTCATCTTTCAGAGGATCATCCTCAAAGAAAGGAGCGAGCACTTCATAGGCTAATTCCGGGTACGAGGAGATCTCATGCACATTCAGATGGGAAAGAGAGGGAAATGACTCGGGAACATAGAGTCCCCCATCGGGTGCAAGCCCTTGCAGGATTGCCTCGCTGGCACTCACCTTTGGAGCTTTCTTCCGTGTTGATACAAACTTCATCGCTACGTCCTCCTAAATCCTGGCCCCAAGATAGGCTGCCAATCGAAGAATATCAGAGAATACACCACCGGCAGTGACTTCCCTTCCTGCTCCCGGTCCCTTGATCACCAGAGGCTGGCTCAAGTATCTGTCGGTGGTAAAACAGATCACATTGTCCGTTCCACTTGCCTGGGCAAATGGATGGTCGCTTGCATAGCTCTTCAGGGAAGCACTACAGTTGCCCCTCTCATCAACAATCCCTACATAACGGAGTTTCTCTCCCTTTGCTACTGCCTCTTTGTAGGCAGCTTCTATGACTGGATCGATTGCTTCCAATCTTTCCATGAACTCACTTGGTGAGCAACCATCCAAAGACTCAGGAACCAGACTTTGAATGGGGATGTCTTCCACTTCCAGGGAATATCCCAACTCCCTGGCAAGAATGACCGTCTTCCGGCCTACATCCATACCTGAAAGGTCATCTCTCGGATCTGGTTCAGTATACCCCATCTCCTTTGCCTGTCTCACCAGTGCACTAAAGGGAACACTTCCATCATAGCTGGAGAAGAGCCAGGCAAGGGTACCACTGACTATCCCCTCGATGCGGTGTACGGTATCTCCTGTCTGGACCAAGTCTTTCAAGGTCCAGATAATGGGAAGGCCGGCACCGACGGTGGTCTCATAGAGAAACCGCTTTCCAGTACGCATGGAAGTCTCCAGCAACCTCTGGTAGTACTCCATGGGAGCCGTCCCTGCCTTCTTGTTCGGGGTAATGACATGGATCCCTGACTCCAACCAAGATACATACTGCTCAGCAAGCTGGCTGCTGGTAGTACAGTCTATGATCAGGGAGTGTGGGAAATATGTTGCACCTATGTGGCGGGTAAAGAGGTCCTGGTCCAGTTCTACAGCCTCATTCTCAAAGCGTTCCTTCCAGTCCCCTGGGTCAATTCCATCTTGGTCCAGCAACATTTTTCTTGAGTTGGCAATACCTCGAATATGGATATCGAGCCCAAACTGTTCTTTCAGCCTAATGGTCTCCTTGGAGATCTGTTGCAACAACGTACCACCGATATTCCCTGGTCCAAGCAAACCAACTGAAATAGCACGCTTGGAGAGAAAGAACCGTGCATGCAATGCCCTGAGTGCCTTCTTACTGTCACTACCCTTGATCACTGCACTGATGTTTGTCTCGCTGGACCCCTGGGCAATGGCAATGACATTAACCCCAGCCTTTCCCAAGGATGAGAAGAACTTGCCGGCAACTCCCGCCTGACCTGTCATCTGCTGCCCAACTGCTGCAAGGACTGCGAGTCCAGTCTCTGCTTCAATGCTTTGGATTGAGGCAGCCTCAAGTTCAGGAGCGAACTCCTTCTTTGCGGTAGCGCAGGCGCGCTCTGCCTCATGCTCGGGAACAGCGAAACAGATGGAGTACTCACTGGAAGCCTGGCTGATAAGCACAACAGAAATAGAAGCTTTTCTCATAGCTGAGAAGAGCCGGCTCGCGATGCCGATGACACCACTCATGCCAGCTCCTTCCACATTTATTAATGCAATGTCATGGATGATGGAAAAGCCCTTCACCCTATTCGGTTCTATCTGGTCTCCGTGCTTGCTGATGATAGTCCCTGGATCCTGCTCCTCTTTCCAACAGCGAAGTTGCACATCCAAGGAGGCTGCAATGGCAGGAACGAGTGCATGGGAGTGAATGATGGGAGCACCGAAGAAGCTGAGCTCGGTTGCCTCTGCATAGGAAAGAGAGCGGATGACCAAAGCAGAAGGGACTTCTCTATGGTCAGCATTATGAAGCAAGGAGCTGTTGTTCCAGAAAGTAACCCCAACTGCTCCAAGCTGGGCAGCGAGGGAGGCTGCAGCATACTCGCTTTGCCCGTCCTTTACAGCTCCATACACAAACAGTACTGCTTCATCAACACTCTGTTTCTTCTGGGAATCGGCATACCCAAGGAGATTGGAAGAAAGGTCATGCAAATTGGCCCAATGGCAGGCAATGTCAGCAACCCAACTATCACAGAGTGCCCCTGCGTAGCGTTTTGCACCCTCGCTGATCTCCTGAACCAACCAGATTGAGCGAAGGATGTCTTCCATGTCTGCAAACCCTTGCTTGATTCTATCCAGGACTTTGGTACCGGCAGGTACTGCAAGCAGATCTTCAACCAAGGCGGTCCAACGGGTAAAGCGTTGTTCCTGCATAGACCAAAGTCGTTCGTCACGTTGCATAGCTACGTGTAAAAGGTTATTGAGTTCCAAATTTACATCTGTAAATGGGGCAAGAACCACCACTTGGTGTGCCTCTCCGGAGGATTGAAGAATACGGATGAGCTTTTCCAAACCATCCTGTGAAACAAGATTAATGCTTTCTACTGCGTGTACCCGTATGTCATTCATCAGCACCCCCTCCGAGAAAAGTTCAACATAGTGAACAAAACACTGAAAATATGTCTTGCATGATTACACAAAAAGAGCCCAACGTTGGGCTCCTTCTGGTAATCGAGATGACGTATGTAAATTATACGAGCTTCTCGATCTTACCGCTCCGCAAGCAACGTGTGCATACTTTAATGGTACGGGGAGTCCCCTTGACCAAAGTCTTTACAGACACGATGTTGGGGCGGAATACGCGCTTTGTGGTAACACCAATGTGCTGACCAACACCGCCATGCTTCTTGGCTTGTCCTTTTCTCGGAACATTATTTCCGGCAACCGTTCCTTTTCCGCAAATCTCACATCTACGAGCCATAGCTATATCCACCTTATCCTTAATAATTCATTCGTTGGCCGAATCAGGGCCTGTTGAAATCACACATCACCTTGTCCAGGCAAGCCCTTGCCCGTGAGCAGTAGTACAAGGGTGTCGTACAAATAGACTTCAACCTTAGCCAAATTACCAGATAACAGCTTTTGTGTAAAGACAAAGGCATCATCTTTTCTGTTTTTTCCCTTGCTGAGGCCTATCTCCTTCAGTATGCTACACCCATGGAGAACTATTACATCCTTCGATTAGGCAAAGAGCTGAGAAGAAACCTGAAACTATTCAGGGACGGTTTGTACAAACAGTATGGGGAACCAAGTTTGCTTACCCTGGAAGCATGCATTATTCTAGGCCCGGTTGACAAGCAGGACACCCTGCCTTTTGTCGACTGCCCACCGCTACCGCTTACCACACTCGATACAACATCTTACAAAAATGGACATCTACATCTCCCAATACCAGGTACGCCGTTTGCCCAAATTCGGAAGCAATTAGGAACAGACTATCCTTATGACGGTGTATATCTAGGAGAGATAGAGACTACTCTCTCTGTTGACCCGATCATCATCAAGGATCTATCGCTTGCCATGCTTTCAATCCAGAGAGAGGGAGCACTCATCACTTGGAATGTTTCTTTAGAAAAGCATCTCGACTCGGGCAGACATCACTGAACGGACACTCCTCACAACTCGGTTTCTTTGCATGACAGGTAGTCCTTCCAAACAGGTTGGCTGTCATGGAGAACCGGTAATGAAATCTCGGTTCCAAGAGAGAAGCTACTGCTTTCTCAATTTTTTCCGGGTCCTTGGTTGCAACCAACCCAAGCCGGTTCACGACCCTGCCGAAATGCGTATCAACGATGATCGCCGGCTTCCCATAGATGTCACCCAGCACACAGCTGGCAGTCTTTCTCCCCACTCCAGGTAGTTTGACCAACTCCTCCATGGTATCAGGAAGCCCTCCATCTCCAAGTGCCTGGGCACAGGCAATGATGTTCTTTGCTTTGTTTCGGTAGAAACCTGTGGGGAAGATGATCTCTTCCACTTCTTCCCTCTTTGCCTTTGCCAGAGAGGGAGCATCGGGATAGACATCAAACAACGTTCTTACCACTGCATTGACAGTTCGGTCTGTTGTCTGGGCTGAAAGGATGACACTGATCAGAAATCTGAAGGGGTCACGTTGATCCAGAAACTGTATATCTTTTGGGAGCAAGGTATCCAAACGTTCATATATAAGGTTTGCGTAGGTATTCTTATCCATATTTCTGCATACTACCCCCTTGACGCTTCCAAGCTCAAGTGCGTATACTCCAAAAAGTTTCGGGGCGTAGCCCAGTGGCTAGGGCACCTGCTTTGGGAGCAGGATATCGAAGGTTCGAGTCCTTTCGCCCCGATCTATATTGGACGGATTGAGATTCTCAGTTCGTCCTTTTTTATGGTTTGTGGCCAACTAAACGCTGAGCCTACAGCAATCAATTTTACAGAGAATGATCCAATTCAATTCGTTTCTGTATTTGAAATAGATAATACTATCCATCCTCCTTACAAATGCCTCAGAATCCACTGATCAAGGAACTCCAATTGGTAGGGAGTACGGAACCAATGCTCCCTATTTTCATAGGATGTACGTGCAGCATTATAAGCATGGACGAATGAAAGGTATCAATACCCCAGGGCAAGCCCTGGACTCAGGAGGAATTGCCTCCTTTTCCGCCCCAAGGGACGGGGTATCTCACCTTGCTTTCCCGGCACTCGCTCGGGAGAGGAACCATCATGCTGATTCCTTTCCTCTCGCTCCGTTGGGGAATGAATCAACCGTTTCCCTGAAAGTCGA
>JBFWKK010000111.1:0-4753 GCA_050252715.1 Sphaerochaeta sp.
ACTGTGTCTCCTTTGTTCTGTTTTCCTTTCCACAGTACAAAGGCATGCCTCCCTTCCTTCACAGTTTCGAGTTCTGGTATCGATTCTATGTAATATTTCGTTAGTGCTGGTGGGAGCATCATCTTATTTGCCAGTTCCTGTAATGTCAATCTGTGATATGTCTGCATCAGATTTATAATGCGTCGCTTTCGTAGTACTCTTTCTAGCTCTCTCTCGGAGAGCATAGAAATCAGCTCGTTGTATAGGTCTCTTGCTTCCTTCGCCATTCTTAGTGCGATTTCTATGTTCTCCTCCAGAATATTGATCCTCTCCTGGATATCCTTCAAATTCTCCATATCTTCATCCTCTCCTCCTAGTAAGAAAAAGTTTTTATTACTAGCTAGACTATGCTTAGCTTGAACTCTGCTATAATAAAAGATAGCTAGAAAGATAGCTCAGTCTATCTCTCCCTCCTTCAAGCTATCTTTCTCCTTTGTTAGTATATCAAGCTTTCGACTGGCCCAGAGTATAGCATTGCTTAATGTACGCTCTGGTAGTGGCGTATCTGGATGCACTCTCAGCGCTTCCTCCACCATCAGATCTATCCAGATCTTCAAGATCTGATGGGCCTCTGGGGAGATCTTTATACATACCTTCTTAGTTGTCAATTTCTTCATCCTCCTTTACTCTTTCATACAGCGTGTTAATATACGTCTCTGTATATATCTTCTCAGCCATTGCTTCGTTATCAAAGTCAAAGTATTCCTTCATGATCCCGAATACGCGTTTTATATAATCCAAAATTATTATTTGTACACGTTCATCCAGTAACATATTCTTATCACAAGTCCACGCTTCGAAATCTTCCCTTGCGTTGATCCTGGCTATTTCGGCTATCATTTCTCTATTAGAAATACTTGAGAGGTTGTTTATTCTCATCCTCTCTGTCTTACCGTTCATATTATATCCACTTCCTCAATCTCCTCATCAAATTCCTCGATGGGTGCCTTTCTCCTCGGTGCTGTCTTCTTCTGTGTAGATATCTTTGCTGTTTCTCTGCTTACTGGTTCTATGGTGTACGCGGTTTTATTTCCGAAACCGATACGGGTTATCTTCACTGTGTTACCAATAAGCTGATTTGTTTTCGCATATCGCACAAGTGCCCTTAGCAGTTGTCCGGAGGCGTTCAACACCTTCACTTCGCCATCTTCCACTACCTGGAAGCGGTACATTACGTACCTTTCTCCAGGTCTGTACTGGCTCTCCTTTTCTAACCTCTGTGGCTCACCAGCAAAACCTAGTATATGTTGAGGAAAGTCCGCGGTAAAGCGGACCACTTCCTCATCCTTTATATCCTTCAAAGCTGTCGTCAACCACTCCTCACTCATTGTCCTTTCCCTCCTTCTGCTGGTATTCTTTCATCAATTCTGTGAAGACCTCCATCACTGGGATTTCTCTCTCTCTATATTCGATTTTCACGCTCTCTCCTCTCAGAGAGCACTCAATCAGCTCTCTGAGTATCTCCCTTCCAGGTATACCGTCTATCCCGACATCCTGGAGCCCAAAGTTCTTTATTGCCTCCTCTACGTCTCCAAACATCTTCAAGATCTCACCTACCGGGAAGTTGACTCCATGGGCCAACTTCGCTATACTATCCGATTCATACTATCCGTGGGTATATCTCTTCACTATTTCTTTGCCGTTTATGCTCAGTACCTTCTCTCTCATCTTCAATACCTCCCTATTTCATTTGTTCTCTAATACCTCAACATTCTTAATATCCGAGTTTCCGGCAATATCTCTGGACCTCACGGTCCAGTTGATCGTTATTTGGGTTCCTCTTCCATTCATTCAACACTCTGCAAAACTGCCTGTACAACAGGCAGAATTGCTCGTACGGCAAGATTCTATCTATGTATCCATTTCTATAGGCTTCCTTATGCCATGCATACTCCTTTTGGAACTCTTCCTCAGTTATTGTCATCTCTACCATCCTCCTATCAGCCTTTCCTCCTTACTCGGGTACCTGATTGCCATAAGCAACTCGTCTTTGTATATTCTCTTATAGTACTCTTTGTACTCATCCGAGATTCTATCTCGGTATAGACTATTGACGGCATACGTCTCTGCCATGTTCACTATGCTATCCAGCGTTTTCCCATAGATTCCGGAGCGGAATCTTTCCATATCTATTTTGGCGCTCCTTATCGCCTTCTCAAAGATGTGTTCTATTTTGTCTACCATCCTTCTCAGCTCCTTTCTTCTCCAGGGGTCTTACCCCCAATATCCATGTAGGTATCCCCAATATTTATAGTTTACGCTCCGTGAGATTCATTCAGGTATCCTTTTCTCTCTTCTCTCTCCCCTTTCCATCCTCTACAGCGTCTGCTGCTATCGATTTTTTGCTCTCGTACATTCGCGACATGAGCTTACTCAGTGCATCCTTCCCTTTGGCTGCGCGAACCCTCAGGCGAGCTCTCTTATTCATCTCCTGCCCGCTTTCTTTGCTATCTTCTCCATCTTCTAGCTCTATCTCCTCCTCCTCGCTGCTCTTCTCTCCCTCCTTTCCATTCCTCTCTTCTACTCTCATTGGATGCATCATCACTATCGCATCCATACGCTCTATTATTCGTGCAGTAGAATCTTGCTCGCAAATTTCCTTGCTGGCTTTATTGGTTTGGCTATCCTTCCCTTCTATGCTCTCCATCATGCTTCACCACCTACTGTACTATCTACTATCTATTACTATACTGCTTACTATCTATTATTGTACTACTCTCTATCTCTTTCTCTCCTCTCTTTCTCTCTCCCTCCTCTGGGCCGGCTCCATCAGAGCAGGCATGATCTGCCTGCTTGTGCCCATCCCGGGTGGTGGAGCGGTAGGTTGGATGCTGTGGTGATGCTGTGGGTTCCTCCACTGCATCATCACACATACTGCATAGTTCCTGTCTGCATACTCTCTCCCTCCATCTGGCCGGATCCATCGGCGCATACGCGGCATGGGCCCGGGAGCAGCATGCCATCGCATACCCTCACGCACAGGCTCCCACTCCCGCACACGCGCGCACACAGGGGCGCGCACGCAAGGCGAGGCGGGCAGGGGGGGGCCCGCCCGCCTCGCCTTGCGCTGGAAGGCGTAGAGCGTAGAGCCTGGCCGCGCTAACGTGCGGCCAGGCTCAGCTCCGCCTTCCAGCTGCGCGCCCCTGTAAACCACGCGCGACCACGGGGGGAGCCTGTGCGTGAGATTTTGCTAGCAAAATTCAGCCTGGCCCACCTTGTGCCAACCTTCGTCTCCGATGCATAGCGATTTTGCATTATCGCTCTTTTAGAGCCTTTTCTTTCCCCTCCCCTGGTCTGACTACCTGCTTGCTTTCGATCCGCTAAATTTAAGGCCTATACGAGCCCACATAATCATCATGAACTACAGGGTATACCATGTTCCTGACTATCTCTATCCTAGTGACAATCCGCTTGGCATACCTGTTCTCCGTTTGGATAGGCAGGCTACTTGGCCTATCCTTCCCATTAGTACTTGGGGTAGGCTAAACAGATCCTGGTTGCGTAATGCTGGTACTGTTCATTTCTACACAGATGACCGCCGGTTTACGTCATTGATTTCCCATCCGCATCTGCTCAGCAACCTTGGAGTTTTCTATGCTGTCGAGCCCAATTTCTCGCTTGGTGACCAGCTCCCTCTCGCTGTCGGTCTTTTCTGGCTGTACTGGAAACGCTGGCTTGCTCGATTCTGGCAGGATCACGGTGTCGGTATCTACGTTGATCTCTCTGTTTCAGATCAGTATCGTGAAGTTAACCTTCTCGGAGTTCCTCGCGGGTGGAGATCTTACGCCATGCGTGGATATCAGGGTAATAACCGTGATACTCTCCTTGCGAAGTACGAGCTTGCCGTAGAGCATGCCGGCACAAGCGATATCTACATGCTCGTTTATGGAGGTGGGTCTGATGTGCGCGATCTTGCAATTGAGTATGGCTGGGTCTGGGTGCCCGAAGATGCGCATCTGTATGAGAAGAAAACGTCTCATACTCACGTTCAGCGAAAATCTGTTATATCCCCAGTGCCATTACAGATACGTAAGACAGAAAAGGTGGTATCGAGTGGGTGAGAAGAAATCCAAATTTAGACCAGGGCGAAGGTTTGAAGAGGCGGAGTTTGCTGTACCTGCTGTGGCTGCTCCTGCTCCTTCTAGTGTTACGCCGCCTGCTCCTGTATGGGGCGTACCCATGAGTGAGCTCTTAAGCCCCTAAGGGCTTAAGAACGTCTGTGAAACAGACGTCTCTTGTAGCGGGCGTTACTTTTTTATCCTTTCATGTTGTAGTATCTCTCATGGCAGGGTACGACATGTTCCTTTCTCTCCTTCAGGTCTGGGTTCGGTCATCCCTCCTGTATCTCCGGTACCTGCTCGTGGCATGCCGCACTCCTTGCTACATCCATCCGTAATCCGTACCCTGCCTCTTTCCTCCTTTACAAATCGTAACATATTTAAGGTATTAAGTTACTATTTCTCCTCATGAAGCCATGGTATAAGAGCCGTACCTTCTGGGCTAACGTTGTGTCTCTGGTTGCTGTCGTTCTCAGTACAGAGTTTGGTATAACCATAACTGCTGAGGAAGTAGCGGCTATTATGTCTGTTATTAACATCATTCTCCGCGCGTTAACCTCAGAAGGCCTGGTATTGGGTGAGGATACAAATGTCTAAGATAGTGTCTACGAAGTGTCCGACGTGTGGCAACATCGTTTTTATCGATGTTGATACAG
>JBFWKK010000112.1:0-4657 GCA_050252715.1 Sphaerochaeta sp.
ACGATGAACGGCAGGTAGGTATCGAGCCAGCCAAGCTTCTTGAAGAAGATATACCGGGGAATGATAATAACCGTTGCAGGAAGCATCAAGGTTGCAATCATGATGAAGAACAAGAGCTTCTTAAGTGGAAAGTTGAACCTGGCAAACCCATAACCAACCAATGTTGCACTGATAACGGTGAATATGACCGTTGGGATTACCATCAGGAAGGTATTGGACAGGAAGGTTGAGAACCCATACTGGCCCGTTCCCGTCCAGCCGGCTGCAAAGGCACCGAAGACAGGGTTCTTGGGAAGCAATCCAATGGTTCCAAACATCTCCTCATTGGTCTTGAACGCTGCCCCGATCATCCAGAGCAACGGGTAGATCATGATATAGGCAAGGACGATCAAGAAGATATAGGAGATAATTTTTGCGGTAGGCGTTGTTTTCTTGATCATATTGAATCTCCGTAGTGTACCCAGCTTTCAGAACTGCGGAACGTCAAACTGGTAAAGAATAGGATAATGGCGAACAATATCCAGGAGAGTGCGGATGCATAGCCCATCTTGAAGAACTTGAAGCCCTGATCGTAGAGCATCAATCCATAGAGGTAGGTAGACTTCAGTGGTCCACCCTGTGTGATGACAAATGCACCGGTAAAGTCCTGGAATGCATTGATCATCTGCATGATAAGGTTGAACAATATGATGGGTGAAAGAGAGGGCAAGGTGATCTGGAAGAAAATGCGTGGCCTTCCTGCCCCGTCAATTTTTGCAGCCTCATAGAGGCTGAAAGGAATCTGCTTCAGTCCAGCCAGGAAGAGCAGCATGGAAGAGCCGAACTGCCAGACTGTGACCAAGCTGATGGTCCCTAAGGCAAGGTCAGGACTCCCAAGCCAATCGATGGCAGGAATTCCCAGTACACCGATGAGGTTGTTCACGACTCCCTGGTTCATGAACAGGTACTTCCACAGTACACTGATGGCCACACTTCCTCCCAGGATGGAGGGAATATAATACAGGGTACGAAACAAGTTGATACCCTTGATTTTCTGATTCAGGATGATTGCGATCAAGAGGGCAAACCCTATCTTGAGGGGAACCGCAATCAGGACGTAGTAAAACGTCACCTTCAAGGATTGCAGGAATGTCGCGTCTGCAGTAAAGATTTTCTTGTAGTTGGCAAGTCCGAGAAATTCCGGGTCTCCAAGCAACTGGAACTGTGTAAATGAGTACCAGAAGGAGTTGATCAATGGAATGAGCTGGAGAAGCAGGAACCCAATGATCCATGGCAGGATGTAGAGATATCCGATATATGTGTAGTTCTTATATGAGCGTCTTTGCATCTCATTACCCTTTAAAACCTACCACCCGCCATTTGGCGGATGGTAGTATTGTACGATTTACAGAGAAGCAAGTGTTGCTTCAAGATTCTTGATCAGCTTGGCAGAAGCTTCCTCAGGGGTAAGCCTTCCAAAACCGAACTCATCGATCACGTCCTGCATTACCTGCATGACTTCACTATTCATTTGGTAGACACTCTGTGGGTCACCAGCCTGGGCAATACCTTCATTGGTGGCCTTCTCTGCCATCTCTGAGATCATGCCCTTCTCAGCAAGAACACTCCGTCCGATTGCTGCAGAGGGAATACCACGTGCAAGACCCAACTTCTCGATGGCTTCAGCATCGGTGAACAAGTAGTCAAGAAGCTTGATTGCCTCATCCTTGTTCTTTGAGTTGTTGTTGACCACAAAGATCTGGGAGGGGCGCATCAGGATACCTGTGTTTACAGCACCATCCATGACAGGGAACTGACGGGTTTCGAAGTTCTCTCTAGCCCCAATGTCCTTGTCCATGGAACTTACCCAAGTCCATGCAGTTGCCATCTTGCCGTTGATCCAATCTGGATTTTCCTGGAACTTCTGATAGAAAAGTGAGGTCTGGCTGAAAGGAGCAATGATGTCCTCATCAATCCAGCGCTGGAAGTAGCGGAATGCCTCAGCTCCCTGTTCCTGGGTAAAGGCAACCTGCTTGTTGCTGTCCACAACACTTCCGGCAAGCTGTGCAATGTAGATCTCAAACCAGTAGCGAAGAATGTCAGGTGTTGCACCACTGAAATAGCGGGTGGAATCCTGGTCGTTGATCTTCTTGCCTTCACTGACGATATTCTCCCAGGTCCACTTGGTGTTGGGATCAATGCCAAAATCAGAGAGCATTTTGGTGTCTACCACAAAGGTATTGACGTTGGTTCCGGTAGGAAGACCCATCAATTTCCCCTCATAGGAGCAGTAGTTCTCAAGGAATGCTGCATCAAACTGGGAAAGGTCAACCATGGAATTGTCGATAACGGTGAACACCTCGCCTTTCGAGGAGAGCTCAGCAAGCCAAGGTTGGTCAATCTGGATAATGTCAGCGGCAGTGCCACCAGCAATCTGGGTCACTATCTTCTGGTAGTAGCCATCCCAGCCACCGTACTCGCCTTCCAACTTGACGTTGGGATTCTTTGCCATATAGGCATCCATTGCTGCAAGGGTCGGAGTATGACGAGAGTCACCACCCCACCAGGAGAGACGCAGTGTCACAGGACCGTCTTCTTTTGCAGCTTCTTTTGAACCGGCTGCAAATACTGTTCCCACAGCCAATACGGCAATGAGCAGTAAAACAAGCATTCTTTTCATACATAAGCCTCCGTTTGTGTTTTAGGTAGCTCTAGTCTGCAGGGCTTTTCTCACGGTTGCCAGCAAGAGAGTTTTGACAATGTTGTATCATCTTTTGACATTCAGGGAAAAGTATTTCCACGTTGACGGGTGAGTCAAACCCGAGTAGGGTACAGGAAACGAGGAGAAATCACCATGCCCATCATTGATTCCCATGCACATATATTTACCGAGCTCTGCGGTTTTGGAGCCGACGGAGAACTCCGATCAATTGGCGGAGGAAAGGCTCGTTGGGCCACAGGGGAGGTGATCGATCTCATACCCCAAAGCTATGGGGATACCACCTTCAGTGCTGAGCGATTTCTCACCTTGATGGATCAGAACAATGTTGAAAAGGCCGTTCTATTACAAGGAGGTTTCCTTGGTTTTGCCAATGACTATCTTGCTCAGGTGGTATCTACATACCCTTCTCGCTTCGCTGCTGCGGCAACCTTCGATCCATTCTGTCGCAACGCACAAAAGATTCTGGACAATCTAATCCAGACGTTTCGAATCTTCAAGTTTGAGATGTCCACAGGGTGTGGGATCATGGGAAGCCATCCCGATTTCCCCCTCGATAATCCAAGTATGATGCGGTTTTATGAACAGATAGCATCAAAGAAAGGCGTCCTGGTGTTTGACCTGGGAAGTCCCGGGGATGGCAGCAACCAGCCAGGGGCTATCAGGAATATTGCTGAAGCATTTCCGCATATGCCCATTGTCATCTGCCACCTCATGAGTCCTAGGCGCAATCATAGAAGGGAGCTGGAAGAAGGCCTAAAAACAATGAACCGAGAGAATATTTACTTTGACCTTGCCGCCCTTCACCATAAGGTACGACCTGAATCCTATCCGTTTCCAACCGCACAGGAATTCATATCGCTCGCGAAAAACTTGGTTGGACCAGACCACCTGATGTGGGGCACCGATGTCCCTTCCACCTTGGTACAATACAGTTACAGGCAGCTACTGGACTACCAGTGGGAGTTGTTTACAGAGGAAGAGCGTAAGATGGTCTTTCACGATACAGCTGAAAGGATCTATTTCTCCACGTAGCAAAAACGACCATCCTTTCATTTCTTGCTTTCGGCTATCTTTACGAATCCCTAAACCCGCAGGTATACTTATTACCTACTATTTTACTAGGCATAAGGGGATAACCATGCATATATTTCAATCATATCTTGAGGATATTGCTGATGAGAACCACCGAAAGAAGATGGATGCATTGCTTACTTGGGTGCATGAGACGTTTCCAACACTCGGGATGAGGATTGCCTGGAACCAACCAATATTCACTGACCATGAGACCTTCATCATCGGTTTCAGCAGGGCAAAAGCACACATCAGTGTTGCACCTGAAAGCAAAACGATCGAGAAATTCTCAGATGATCTTTCAAAGGCAAAATTGTCAGCCACAAAAGAACTGTTCAGGATCACTTGGGAGCAGGAGACCCCCTACTCCCTTCTACAGAGGATCATCCTCTTCAATATCGAGGACAAGAAGGAGTGTTCAAGTTTTTGGAGGAAGTAGCTCCAGTGATTTGCTTTTCTGTACATGATTGTGGAGCTAGTTGCATTGTTATTTCCTCTCTCTCATACAGATACCCACAGGTAACGGAAGTAATGGGAGCAACCAAAACTAGTGCGATACAGCCCACCATGGTATGGAGGATTTCTGCTGCTACGCTTGGAGAATTGAGAATACTCATAACCGGGGTGCCCTGCGCCATGTATACCATCATGATGGTAAGATAGCTCCCAATATACGCGAGCAGGAGGGTTGTTGTTTGGCTCCCTACCACTGATTTCCCAATAGTGAGTCCGCTTTTTATCAGCGCCGTGCGAGTAATGGCTGGGTGGTGCCTCTGCACCTCCTCCAGTGGGGAGCTGATATCGATCGCCAAATCCAGCACTGCCCCTAAACAAGAGAGATAAATTGCCGCTTGGAAGACTTTGGTAAGGTGCATACTCTCGTAC
>JBFWKK010000113.1:0-4466 GCA_050252715.1 Sphaerochaeta sp.
TCATCAGCAAGCTTTTGTCTTGTTTCTGCATCAATGCGTCCACCCTTCTGGATGATCTCAAAGGGCTTACCTACCTTGATTGAAATAGCCGTTCGTCTCAGACGTTTCATATTTGCTTTGGTCTTTTCGAAGCCCATGACTGCTACAGGAATCATTGGTACGTTTTTCTTGTGAGCAATGAACGCAACTCCACCCTTCCCCTGCTGGAGGGTCCCATCCTTGCTTCGGGTACCCTCTGGGGCAATGGCTAGGATGTGGTTTTGATCGAGCACCTTGAAACAAGCATCCATGGTGGCACGCCCCATGTTCTCTCGGTCCACAGGAATGCTCCCCCAGGTCTCCATCAAATAAGCCATGAATGTATTCTCCCAGAGCTCTTGCTTGGCCATGGCATGGAGTTTCCTTGGTTGCAAGAACTCATAGAGCATGGGACCTTCAAGGTTTGAGGTATGGTTCACCATCATCAGAAGCGGCCCCTCCATGGGGACGTTCTTCAACTCACTGCGGTCAATTTTGAAGCAAATGCGGAAAAAGGCACGCAGTAAGCCATTGACTATTCGCTCACTCAGTTTCATTGGTCCATAATAGCAGAGAGCGAGACCACTGCCAAGCTTATCGCCTTCGCACCAGAGCCCAGATGTAGGCAAAAACCAAGAGTGTTGCAGTGATGGCCATCAATGTGAAAGAGAGCAAGAGAGAATGGGCGCTCCCGATCAATCCAACCAAGGGAAAGATCATGATCATAAACAGGCTATAGGCCATGCTCTGGAAGCTAAGGATGGTAGCTCGGAACTTGGAGGGAATGAGCTTGTTCAGATAGGTGCTGATGGTAGGGGCTAGCAATCCTTCCATACAACCAAGGATGATATAGAAAACCATGGTATAGGGGGTAAGTGCTATCCCCCAGAGACAGAGTGCTAGAAAGACGGGACAGGTAATCAGGATTCCTTTCTCATTGATCGTTCGCTCAATGCGATGGGCATTCAAGGAAAAGATTGCCGCCAGCAAGGCGTGGGCTGCATAGGCAATCCCGATGACATCAGGGAGATACCCTTGGTCAGTCCAGAAGTTCTGCAGGTAGAAGAAAAGGCTGATCATGAATGCAAACAAGGACTCACTGAAAACAATCAGGAACGCAATATGAGGTGTTTCCCTGAACACTTTCACGCTGGAAACTATTTGGGTTTTCAGTGAGCCCATGATTCCAGAGAACAGCCCGCTTCTTGGCTCCCTCTCAATCTCAGGCTCTTTGAAAAACAAAGCCAAGAGGAAGGCAAGAAGCGTGGTGAGTATAGTGAGGGAGAAGGCATATCCGTAATCGATGGTGGCAAGCAAGCCTCCAACAAGGAAGGCAACCACTGAACATGCCTGATAGAGCAGTTCATCGAGTCCTTTGACTTTTAGATAGGAGGACTCTTCCTGATCAAGCAACAGCGAATCATAGAGCAAGGCATCCCCTGCACCAGACTCAAGGTTATACCCCAAGGCACTACAGATGAATCCCAACACCTGCAGGCTGAAGGTAGGGGCAAGGAACATGATGGTGAGGCTAAGGGCACTGAACAGTCTGCCAGAGAGCCGGCTTACCTTCCTTCCCCAGATGTCAGCAACTGAGCCGGTGGGGACTTCCATCAGGAAACTGGTAATATGGAAAATTGCCTCAAGCGCTCCGAGCTGTACCAACGAGAAGCCTTTCGATGCGAGATACATCATCCAAAGCCCATGCGTAAAGGAGAGGTTCATCAACGCAGTGAACCCGTAGGATAGTGGAATATTCCTTCTATACCTTCTCTGTTTCATTATTACTCTCCCCAAACCGTATCCATACTAGACTTGCATCGGGATAAGCTTAAGGCAATTCTAACAAAATTGGGCCTAGAGACAACACAAAAAAAATATTTTATGATATCATTGCGAGGAAAGGAGTTTTGGACATGGAAACACGGTATTTTGAAACATTTGACATTCACGCATCCCTTCTTGGGTTTGGCGCAATGCGCTTGCCCGTTACCCCTGACGGCAAGATCGACAGGAAACGCGCCTTGGCAATGATGAGGGAAGCCTATGAAGCTGGGGTGAACTATTTTGATACCGCCTACCCATATCATGGGGGGGAGAGCGAACCATTGGTAGGGGAATTCCTCTCTGGCTTGGACAGGAGCACCTTCTACGTAGCCACAAAACTCCCCCAATGGTCGGTACATTCAATTGATGATGCAAAACGGATATTTGAGGAACAGCTTGCAAGACTGCAACAGAGCTATATCGACTTTTATCTTATCCATTCCATCGACAAGAAGGCCTTCGACCGAATGGTGGACCTTGGAGTGGTTACCTACCTGGAAGAGGAACAGAAGAAGGGCCGTATCAAACATCTGGGCTTCTCGTTCCAC
The DNA here is from genome assembly GCA_050252715.1 of Sphaerochaeta sp. Taxonomy (GTDB): domain Bacteria; phylum Spirochaetota; class Spirochaetia; order Sphaerochaetales; family Sphaerochaetaceae; genus Sphaerochaeta. Next base: position 2,394 of record JBFWKK010000113.1, read on the forward strand.
TCCATTTATGAGGATTTTGAATATATCACCCGATTCCGGCCATGGGATTTCATCCAAATCCAATACAACTATCTGGATACTGAGGAACAGGCAGGGGACAAGGGGTATGAACTGTGCACTGAGCTCGGCATTCCACTCATTGTGATGGAACCGATCAAGGGAGGCTCGCTTACCCGTCTCTCACCAGACTTGGAAGCAAAACTGAAAGCATTGGATGCTGATGCAACTCCAGCATCCTATGCACTACGCTGGGTAGCTGACCATCCGAATGTGAAGGTGATTCTCAGCGGCATGTCCACTGAGGAACAGGTCAGAGAGAACCTGCAGACATTCTCTCCTTACAAACCGTTGAACGAAAACGAGCGAGCAGTTCTCCAAGAGATTGCAAACAGCATGAGAAGCCGTATCGGTAATAATTGTACCGGTTGCAAGTACTGCATGCCCTGCCCCTCCGGCGTCGATATTCCAGGAAACTTTGCACTCTGGAACAAATACCGGATGTTCGACAATTATGAGGTAGTCAAGAACCAGTGGGAACAGAAGAGCGACGAGGACAAGCGACCACCATCCTGTACGGAGTGTGGTCAGTGCATCCCTCTCTGCCCACAGCATATCGACATCCCTACTGATTTGACTCAGGTGCAGGAGGAGTTGGAAGCTGCACGAGTAGCCTATTATAACAAGTAATAGCACCCTACCCTTTAAGAAGCCACGCTAATAAACCAGCATGGTTTTTTATGGTGGAATGTTCATCACCTTGATTCTCTCTACTTCATTCCGATAGCGATATATACTCAGCATGAGGCAAACCATGCAATATTTCAGTACAAGTACAGCAAGTAAGAGATGGGAATCAGCGATAGAAGAGTTCGCCGGCTTTGCAACGAAGGGAGAATAGAGGGGGCTACCAAGATGGGGAGCAACTGGATTATTCCTGATCACGCAAACAAACCCATCGATGCACGCACACATATAGAAAAGCATTACAAAGGAATTGTCTATGACTTCCAGGCTGTTGATGCATTGAAACAAGCAATCGACAACCATAGACCCTTCTCCGCTACCCTCGCTCGTACCCTCCATGAAAACCTTTTGGTTGAGTGGACCTATCATTCAAATGCAATAGAATGGAATACTCTTACCCTCACTGAAACAAAAGTTGTGCTGGAAGGCCTTACCATTGGAGGAAAGACCATGGTAGAGCATCTGGAGGCAATGAAAGGTATCAATACCTCAGGGCAAGCCCTGGACTCAGGAGGCGTTGCCTCCTTTTCCGCCCCAAGGGACGGGGTATCTCATCTTGCTTTCCCTGCACCCGCTCCAGAGAGGAACCATCATGCTGATTCCTTTCCTCTCGCTCCGTTGGGGAATGAAGCACAAAGAGACTCGTCTTTTCCGGGCACTTACGCTATTGTAGGAATCATGAGTATACAAGAACGTGCAAATGGCGCATTGCTTGGTTTGTTTGTAGGCGATGGCTTTGGCAGTCAGTGTGACGGCCTCTCAAAGGAAACACTCCAAGAAGAAGGTATCAATACGCTTCAAGAGGTATTTTCCCTCGAACACCTACGCAGCGATTGCGGCATCTCAGGAGAGGTAAGCGACCTGGCGCTACTGCTTTCCATGAGCCTGTTGTCCAACCAAGGCCTGGATGCTGATCATTTCCATGCATTGGTCAATCGCTACCGCGAGGAGCGTGAAGAGGGCTACCCTCTCGACGCATACCGCGCAGCGCTTCCTCTCTCTGTCGTCGTAGCAATAGCAGGTATTGAGCTGAAACAAAAACAGGTCAGGGATATAGCCCTCAATGTTGCTTCGCTCTTCTGTGAAGATTCTCTTGAAAAAGAGGCGGTAGCATTCTTCTCCCACTGTCTCTACCTTCTGATCAATGAGGAGGTGTTTGATGCAGAGAAACTGGTGCATGACTTGCTCACACAACGTGGAGGGAAAAATCTGGATGAACAGCTTACCTCACTCCTGTCCAGAGCAAGAAAACCTGAACTTATCCTCTCGGGGAATCATACATTGAAGGAGACACTGCTTTTGGTGTTTCATACAGTATTGCATGCTCCT
>JBFWKK010000114.1:0-4399 GCA_050252715.1 Sphaerochaeta sp.
ATTTCCCGCCCTTCCGTCAAGGCCCTCGGAACTCTTTTTCAAAAACTCCCTCAGGCCATTTCCAGGCGTTCGGTCTCAGCCGACAAGTCGTGACTATACAGCAACCCTCCTCCCCTGTCCAGTGGGTCTGAGGAAAAACGCAAAGAAAAATAAATCACGTGCTCGCTTGTCCAAAACAGGGGTTGTAGATAGGATTGCAGGGTAAGGAGCTTCGGTGCAATGCAACAAGATATGACAAGGGGAAATCCTCTGAAATTGATTTTCTTCTTTATGCTGCCCATTCTAGGCGGAAATTTGTTTCAGCAATTCTATACCATGGTGGATACCTTTGTCGTAGGGCGCTTCATTAGTGTACAGGCATTGGCCGCTGTTGGCTCCACAGGACCGGTTACGTTCTTTGTATTGGGATTTGTGATTGGTCTGAACGCAGGATTCTCGGTCATCATCAGCCAGAAGTTTGGAGCAAAGGATGAGCCAAGCATGCGAAAGGCTGTGGCGATGAGCTTGCTTGCTGCCTTTTTCCTCTCCATCGCTGTCTCCGTTTTGGCAGTCAGCTCGACCAGAACCCTGTTGGAGACGCTGAACACACCAAGCGATATTATTGAAGACGCTCATGATTATCTGGTAATTCTTTATCTTGGGATTGTTGCAACCATCTATTACAACTTGCTGGCGGCAATACTCAGGGCTCTGGGCGATAGCAGATCGCCTCTCTATTTTTTGCTTATCGCCAGTGTCCTGAATATTATCGGGGATCTTGTCTCGGTCATCTGGCTTGGCATGGGTGTCGAGGGTGTAGCATTTGCAACCATCACCAGCCAAGGCATTTCTGCCCTGCTCTGCCTTATCTATATATATAGGCGCTATCCAATCCTCCACCTGCACAAAGAGGACTGGAAACTTGACTGGCCCATGATCGGAAGGCTCTTGCGGATTGGACTGCCCAGCGCACTTCAGTTCTCTGTCTGTGCAATTGGGGTCATGGTAGTGCAGGCGGTCATAAATACCTTTGGAAGCGACACAGTCGCAGCCTATTCGGTGGGCACCCGTATCGAACAATTGGTGACGCAACCGCTGATGACCCTCGGTCTTGCCATGGCAACCTACAGTGCACAGAATTTGGGTGCAGGAAAGCTTGGCAGAATCTCCCAAGGGGTGAAGAGTGCCATTCTCTTGACAATTCTCTTCAGCATGCTCGCCTTCCTCTTGGTACTCTTTGCCGGTGAATACCTTGCCATGCTTTTCATCAATACATCACAGACAGGGGTCATAGACCAGACCAACCAGTATTTATCCCTTATCTCCTACTTCTTCATACCCCTGGGACTCATCTTCGTGTTGAGAAATACCAGCCAAGGTCTTGGTTCCGGCTTGATCCCCATGCTCTCATCAATCCAGGAGCTCCTCTTTCGAACGCTTGCAGCATTCACCTTGCCCGGACTATTGGGGTATACCGGCATCATACTCTCCAGTCCCCTAGCCTGGATTGCTGCAGCAATACTCCTGATTATTGCATATCGAATACAGATGAACCATTTCAAGCGCATCATGAAGCAATTTTCCTCCTAACGTTCCTTAGGAGGTATGCACATATTTGGTTACCAACGCAATGGATTCGAAGGACTCCTTGTCCCGGTTTCCCTAGCGAAGTCAAACGCCGGCCTCTCCATCCTGGGATTGTCCGTGACAAAGGCCGCCCTTCTCAGAAAGGGCTTGCAGGCATTCTTTTCCGGCCCCCTTCCCTCGTTCACGGTGAAGCTTCCCAAAAATACCGAAATTGAGACCATTCTCGCACCGGTACTGCTTGCCTTGCAATGCGGTGCATCACAACTCTCACCTGAGAGTGACTGTGCTCTTCTTGTCCACGGTACCCTTGACCTTTCAGGACACCTGAAAAGCCCTCCTGTGGTAGAGAGAGAACTCGATCAACTTGCTCGAGAAGCTGGTATATCACTCATTATTACCGGAGAGAATATCAGACTCTCCCTCACCTATTGGATTGCATCAAAGGATATCCCATCGGCATATCATCAGGCGTGGCATCATGTGCTACGCCACCAAGAGAGGCGACCACCAAAGCAAACAAAAGAAAATCTCGAACTTCTGGAAAAGGACCCCTTCAACGGTATATTGGGTCTTGTTGAAGCAAAGAAGGCACTCTGCTATGCAGTAGCCGGAGAGCTGCCACTTCTCTTCTATGGGCCTCCAGGATCCGGAAAAACAATCCTGCTGAAAAGAGCACAGGCACTGCTTCCTCCCCTACAAGGGGAGCGAGCCCAAGAGGTCAGTGCCATCCACGAACGGGTGTGCAGGCAAGCACCAGTTGTAGAGATAGAACCGAGAACAAGCTCTTTGAAACTGTTGCAAGGAACACCTCCCTTTCTCAGTCTTGCACATGGTGGAATACTCATGGTAGATGAACTCTCCTCTCAGAGACCCAAGGTAATTACCCTGCTCGCTCACCTCATGGATACCCATCATACTGGATTATATCCTGTCCAATGCACATTGCTGGCAGCCACCAATGGTTGCCGATGCGCGAATCTTGGAAGTCCCCATGGAGTTTGCCGCTGCTCACAGCAACAGATTGACCAGTACTGGAATAAGATTGGTTGGCCATTTCTAGACCGTTTTGCCATTGCAATCGCCCTGGAGCCTGAGGCCCTGATTGGGGGAAAGATGCTCCATTTCCACTATACCCCTGATGCCATGGATCATGTACGTTCGGTGAAAAAGAAGCGGGAAGCAGAAGGAACCGCCCATCTATTTCCACTCTACAGCAAAGTCATGGCACATGACCAGAAAAGTCTCAGACGTGCACAGCTGTGCTGCACCCTGGCCCAGGTCATTGCGGACTGGGAGGGGAAGGAACAGGTCAGCAAGGAGGTAATGGAGAGAGCATACTCGCTTTACCTGCTTCCCAAGGACCGTCACTATCGATAGCTGCTACGTTCCCACTTGCAGGATCCCCTGTTTTCGAGAACAATGGATACTGAGTAGAGGTAGTGTATAATCTCTCGTACTCAGAGGAGTCAACTGATGTTCGCACAACTGCTTCCTGTCGTCCCACTGTTGTTGCTGTTTCTGCTGGGATACTTCCTGCAGCACGTTCGTTTCTTTACTACCGAGTCCTTGAGCCATGTGAAGCGAATCGTCTCCGATCTTGCGCTACCTGCTCTCTTGTTCCAAGCATTCTCGTCCATTGAGCTGGAGAGCCGCTATCTCATTTTGGTGGTGCTTGTCTTTGCAGTGTGTCTGCTTATGTTGCTTCTTGGACGCATCATAGGAAAGCTTATACAGATTGACAGTCCCTACGTTCCCTTCCTGATGACTGGCTTTGAGATGGGCATGTTTGGCTATGCGGTTTTTGTCTCGTTCCAGGGAGAAGAGCATCTTGGAAAAATCGCACTGGTGGATTTAGGACAGGTAATCTTTGTTTTTACCATTCTCATGGCCCTGATGATCAAACACCGCGATGGTACTGCAAAAGGAAGTGAACTACTGAGGCGCATCGTAACCAGCCCGGTGATGGTTGCCATCATTGCCGGTCTGACGACCAGTTTCATCTCCCCCCACATTGCCCCTTCCCCCTTTTGGAATGCCCTTGCAGAGAGCATTGACCTGTTGGCCGGCCTTACCGTTCCGTTGATTGCCATTACCATCGGCTATGGGATCCACATCAAGAAAGCACTGCTTGGCATGTCCTTGAAAACCATCATCGCCCGAAGAGTCCTGTTGTTGTTCTTTGCCTTGTTGCTCAATGCATTGGTGGTGGATAGGCTTTTGGGAATGGACAAGATGTACCAGGTTGCCCTGATGGTCATGTTTCTTACCCCACCCCCCTTTGTCATCTCCATCTTCATGCGTAGTGACGAGAGGCATGAGTCCGATTATGTGGACAATACCCTCTCTCTGGACACCTTGGTCTCCCTTGTCGCAGTGGTGGTTGCCTCTGCAATCTATGCATAGGCAGGGACATTGTTTTGAATTCTGCAGAAGCCAACAGAGTAGGGATGCATGAGCAATAATTCTCCCCAAGTAGTTGACACCCTTTTGAGCTCTCTGCTATAGTCCATTACGTTGCAAGGGCCGCTAGCTCAGCTGGTAGAGCAACGCCCTTTTAAGGCGTGGGTCACAGGTCCGAATCCTGTGCGGCTCATCTTGCCTCTGTTTTTAACATGCATATCTTGTCTCCTTCGTCTAGTGGTTAGGACATCGGGTTTTCATCCCGACAACAGGGGTTCAATTCCCCTAGGAGATGCTAAAGGGAGCCTACCGTCTGGTAGGTTCCCTTTTTCTGTTTCTTTACTGCAAGTATGGAATAGAGACCTCTGGCAAAGGGGTCTGAAGAGAAAGGCAGAACTCACTCTTGACTTATGCTAGAACACGGTATACAAAG
>JBFWKK010000115.1:0-4192 GCA_050252715.1 Sphaerochaeta sp.
ATGACCCAAATGCCGGATGGCGATGTTCAGGGCACCTCTGGTGGGGAAACAGTACCAGCTCCTTCGCACACACGCGGTCAGTATTGAGGTAGGTGACCAACTCAAGACCCGTGTTATAAAGGTCGTTGAGGCCGAAATCAGCGACCTCAACGTTCCCCTTCTCTTCATCGGTAAGAACGATTCCAGCCTTCTCAAAGAACGAAAGCGTCCGTTTCACTGCCTCTTTATATAGCTCTCTGCTGATCATTCCTCACCTCCTTGGTTCTATGCTTAGTATTTGAGGTCGGATGCCTCAAGCATCTTCTCAAACAACTCCCTAGCCTTATCCCTGCTCAGATTCATCAGTGGATCACTGAGGAACGCAGAGAAGAGCAACTCATCATCCTTGTTCCAGATTGCCTCTAGGGTCATCTCCTGTACATCACTGACCTGCCTGACCAGATTCTGGATAGCAAGCGGGGGATCACTGGCAACAATCGGGCGGATGGAATCTTCACCCAATACCCCATTGCTCTCGACAATCCTGCCCTTGGGAAGATAACTGATCTGCCCTTCATTGGGACGATTGATATTGGTGACCATGGTCTTATCACCCATCAGGCAACGCATGATATCCACGCCTTCCTCATCAGTAAGCTCTGCCTTCAGGTCCTCATCCTTGAATACGCGCTCCCGCTTCTCCTTCGCTGTGCGCTCTCTCCAGGAATACGGAGTCCTGATCACCCCATAGGTATGCAGGTTCTCATCACTGGTAAGGAACCAAGGAACGAACTCGGCAAGGTGGCGATCCCCAGCGGCCCCAAGGGAACCAAAGTCACGCAAGAAACTGAGTGCAATCTTCTGGTCGCAGTCAAACCACTTCTCTTCCTGCAATCGCTTCTTGGCAACAGCAGTTCCATCACTGAAGGTAGCACTATCCTGAACAAGCTCAATGAGACGGGGCATCAGGTCATGGGCCTTCCAAAAAGCCTTGGTCACAAAGGTGAAATGATTCACCCCGGTAAGATCAATCTTGATCTCCCTTCTATCGGGAACTGGTACATCAAACCACTCAGCCACCTTCTCAGCAAGGAAGTTCTGGGTATGGAATACCTCATGGCAACAGCCCAGTGCCTTGATCTCGGGGAATGCCTTATAGAGTGCTGCAGTGCAGAGCGTCATTGGATTGGTGTAGTTGATCACCCAGGCATCAGGACAGTATTGCTTGACTTGCTCGGCGAACTCAAAGAACAGGGGAACGGCTCGGCGAGCGCGCATAATCCCACCAGGACCTGTGGTATCCCCTACAGACTGGAGAATCCCATACTCCTCAGGGAGGACAAGGTCGCCATAGCGGCATTCGGTCTTCCCTGGTTCTATGGAGATGATTACCAGATCACAACCAGTAAGCGCTTTTCCAATCTCATCCTCTGCGATGACGCGGAAACGACCCTCACTGTTGTTTACCTTGAACACCTTCTCTGCAACTGCCACGTTGTTGTGTGCAGCTTCCTTATCGATATCGTACAAAACCAAGGTACCGTGAGTCATGGTGTTGTACGCAAGATCCTTCATGAATTGGATGGCCCAGAGGCGACCACCGCCTCCAATAATACAGATACGAGTCTCTTTCATTCGATTCCTCCTCTCAGTACTCCTATTCTCCCTATCATAGTAGCAGATAAACAGCCCATGTACCTTGACATTGGGTATCTTTTTTTGACATTTCTCCCCAAATGGTGTACTACCTTAGAGCATGTATACCTTGGTAATCGTAGACGATGAAACAGAACTCCTGGAAGGGCTTACCCACTACTTCCCTTGGGAATCGATAGGATTCTCAGTCTCTGGATCCTTCACTGATGCAAGAAGCGCCCTTGCCTTCTGCAAGGACCATCACCCAGACGTGCTCCTTAGTGATATACGGATGCCCTTCATGAGTGGGCTCCAGTTGATCAAAGAACTGAAGCAGTTCCCTTCCCCACCCCAGTTCTGCATCATGAGTGCATATGATGACTTTGGCTATGCGAAAGAAGCTATCGGGTACGGGGTCCTGGAGTATCTGGTAAAACCATCCTCGTTTGAGGAGATCAAACAGACCTTTGAGAAAATCCGACACGTTTTGGACGGCTCTACACCGGCTATGGCTCCCTCCTCCTCATTTGTTCCGTCCAACCCCTTGGTCACAAAAACACTGGCGATCATTGAGAAGAAACTCAGCAGCTGTACCCTACAGAATATTGCCTCGGAGCTTGGTGTGACTACGAGTTATCTGAGCAGGCTGTTCAAGGAAGAGACTACCCAGAATTTCCAGGAGTATCTCTTGACCCATAAGATGGAAGTAGCAAAACAGATGCTCACCAGCAAAGTGGGCTATAAGAACAAGGAAATAGCGGAAGCCCTAGGGTATCAAGATACCCAGAACTTCTGCAGGACATTCCGCAAGTACTGGGGCACCAGTCCCCAACAGTTGAAGAAGGAACAGGGCTTATGAACAAACGTATCATCCGTATCTTCTTCCGCCACAGTCTCCCCTTGGTCATTGTAGCGCTTCTCTTGGGAGGAGGAGCAACCTTGCTGACCCAGAACTTCATCAGGAGCAACTCCATCAGGCAGGCGAACCAGAAGCTTGCTGAGGTACAGGCTTACTATGATGTGATTCTTGATGAGATGGACAGCCTCTCCTTGATGTTCAGCACCAATCCCGAGATGATGAACCGCCTTCAGCGCGTTCTCAGCGGAGGAGAGGAGGTCAACTTGGACAACTATCGTGAATTCCGTCTCATCCGATCCTTCCTTGCAGCTCCTGCCAATGCAAGGCCCTATATCCATGACATCTACGTATACTTGGACAATGCTCGTGAGCTGGTACTCTCCAGTGATCTCGCGTTCACCGCGCTCCCGTATATGGAGGACTCCTCCTGGTTCCAAACGTACAAGGAGCTTCCTTCTGAGAACCAGAGTTACTCACAGAGGGTTACCCTCAAGGAAGGAACCCCGATAGAACAACCTATCATTCGCATCCTGAGACCGATCACAAACCCGGTCAATGAACGTATAGGAGTCATCGTCCTGGATATCAAGGAAAGGTCGCTTTCGGGGGCCTACCAGTTCCAGGAGGGAGAAATACTCACGGTTCATAACCGCGATGGGCAGCTGCTCTTTTCCAATCCAAGCAATCATAGGGAGTATGCAGAAGAGGACATGTATTACTTTCAAGCCTTCTCTGGAAAGTATGGTTGGGAATACACGCTTGGCATCTATGAGCCAATGCTTTACCAGCTCTCCACCACCCTGCTCTACTACACCATCACCCTCACGGTCATAGCACTTCTACTGGGACTTTATCTTACCCACCGAACCAATCGGCAAGAGAGAAAGTTCCTTGCCAATATCATGCAACAGCTCAGTCAGGTCGGAGATGCCGACTTTACCGAAGAACATCCAGAGAAGTATCGAAACATCTTTGATTACCTGAACCACCATGTTATCAGAACCTTCCTCGAACAGGACTACCTCAGGTGGCAGACAGAGGCAATGGAGTACCGTGCCCTGCAGATGCAGATCAATCCCCACTTTCTCTTCAATACCTTGGATACCATCAACTGGAAGGCGGTCAAACTTGCCTCAGGGGAGAACGATGTTTCCACCATGATCCAGCTTCTTTCAAAGCTGCTCAAATACTCGCTGCAGGTTGATGACTTCTCCGGCGTTCCCCTCTCCAAGGAACTCGAACAGACTGAATACTATATTCAGCTGCAACATATCCGTTTCAAGCAGGCTTTCACCTGTGAGAAGAATATCGACCCTTCACTCCTTGATGTACACGTTCCGGCAATGCTTCTGCAACCCATTCTGGAGAATGCATTCAACCATGGATTCCGGGAGGGCGAGCCCCTTCATATCACCATCAGTGCAACGCTGGTGGAAGACAAGATGCAGATTATAGTTGCCAATGACGGTAAGAGCATGAGCCAAGAGGAGGTTGATGCGATCAACCAAAGCAAAGCAGATGTACTGAAGAAAAAAAGTTCCCTTGGGCTGTTGAACATCAATAAGCGTCTGATGCTCTTCACCCAAGGGAAATCCCCGATTGTCATTGCAAGTAAGGAGGATGCCGGGGTTACGGTTACCCTGTATCTCCCGCTCAGAAGAGAGGGATGATCAGGTCTTCATTCCAGTGGTAGCAATTCCCTCAACGAAGTATTTCTGT
>JBFWKK010000116.1:0-4172 GCA_050252715.1 Sphaerochaeta sp.
TGAAGGCAAAGGTGCTGCAGTTGCTGGGCAGGGACGCTGAAGGTGAAGCATATGTACAGGCGACTTTGGAACTTGATCCATTTGCCTATGCAAGTGGCTTGCTCCTCCCAGACAGAAAAGAAGTGCTCACTCGGATGGGAGACCGTGTTTCCAGCTTCCTGGAAGCAGCACAGCTCTTCATGTTGGGTGGCTGGTACCGCGAGGCATATGAGTTGCTCGACCACTGTCCTGCTGCATCCGGAGCTTTGGCCTACTACCAAGCATACTGTCTGAAGCGATTGGGTGAGGACCCGAAGAAGGTTCTTGCCACTGCATCCAGTCTCGGATGGGGCGCTCCGTTTGCACACACCTTGGAGGATATGCTCGTGCTCAGTGATGCACTCTTGGAGAATCCCAAAGATAGCGAAGCAGCCTATCAGCTGGGGAATCTGCTGTATGACAAGCGGCGGTATGAGGAGGCTGTTGAGGCATGGGAGCAGAGCAGGGAGAGCAATCCTAAAGTTCCTATGGTGTGGAGGAATCTTGCTTTGGCATATTTCAACAAGCAAGGGAAGGCAGAGAAGGCCCTTGAAGCTCTCACCAAAGCCTTCTCTCTGGATGAGAGCGACAGCCGCATCTGCATGGAATTGGACCAGCTGCACAAGAAAGTTGGCCGTACTCCCCAACAGCGACTTTCATTCCTGTCAGCACATCTTGATCTGGTATCCCAAAGGGATGATCTCTATACCGAATATGTGGCCTTGCTGAATCTCACCGGTGCTTGCGAGCAAGCCTATGAGATGATCATGGGGCACACGTTCCATCCTTGGGAGGGAGGGGAAGGAAAGATTACGCGCGAGTATGTGCTCTGCATGAGTAACCTTGCGTTCCAAGCACTCCAGAAGAGAAAGGCGGAGAAGGCTCGATTCTTGCTCCAGAAGGCACTTGTATTCCCCGCAAACCTTGGGGAAGGAAAGTTGGAAGGGCAGAAAGACAATGACCTCTACTATTTACTCGGACGAGCTGAGCGGATGCTGGGCAATGAGGAGCAGGCTGTTGCGTACTTCACACAAGCAGCCATCGGCAGTGAAGAGCCGGCAAATATGATGTACTACAATGACCAGCCTGCGGATATGATCTACTTCCAAGCGCTGGCAAGAAGAGCATTGGGTGACGAACAAGGAGCACAGCGACGTCTGCAGTGTTTGGTTGACTATGCACAGATGCATCAGGATGACCACATCACCATCGACTACTTCGCTGTGTCGCTTCCTGACTTGCAGATTTTCGAGGATGATCTTGACCGAAGCAACCAGGCAAACTGTTTCTACCTGTTGGGCTTGGGGTGGTGCGGTCTTGGTAAGCAGGAAGAGGGAAGAAGAGCCTTGCAGAAAGCTCTGGCTCTTGTTCCTTGTCACCAGGGAGCTGGAAACAGGCTGGGCATGCTGGAGTAGAAAAACCTCATCAAATTCGCTGGGAGAGAGGTTCTCTCTGTTTTCCGAACTTCTTGATAGGAGTAGAATGCCCAGCGAAGGAGATGATCATGCATACTCAACAGTTCACCATTGAAGGAATCCCTGCAGTAGTGTGGGGCTTTGATTCTCCTTCCGTGTTTCTTGCTGTTCATGGCAATATGTCCAACAAGATGGATACCCCTATTCGGATGCTTGCAGAGCAAGCCACTATGAAAGGGTATCAGGTCCTGAGTTTTGATCTTCCCCAGCATGGGGAGCGGTCAGGGGAAACAGAACCGATCATGGTCGACCGTTGTGTCGATGAGTTGCACCAGATTCTTTCCTATGCACAAAACCGGTGGCAGAACCTCTCTTTGCTTGCAAACAGCATGGGTGCCTATTTCAGCTTGGTAGCTTTCTCTCAGGTTCAATTTGAGCACGTACTGTTTCTCAGCCCAGTAGTGGATATGCAACGCCTTATCAGGGGTGTTATGCAAGCGTTCCAGATTACGGAAGACCAACTGAGATCCAAAGAGGCAATCGAGACTCCGGTAGGGATGACGCTTTATTGGCGGTATTACCAGTATGTAAAGGAACACCCGGTTACGCATTGGGATAGTCCTACTGCTGTACTGTATGGCCAGCTGGATGAGATGAGCGAGCAAACTGTACTCGAGCAGTTTTGCACACGGTTTTCGGCATCTCTTGAGATTGCTGAGGGCTTTCCTCACTACTTCCACACTCCTGAGCAGCTTGCACGCTATGCAAGGTGGCTTGAGGCACAGCTCGGGTAATGCTCAGAAAATTAGGAGTTCCGACCATCGAAAAGATCCTCATTCCCCACGGATGCTAAAGAAACTGCTTGCGTGTCTATATGTAATAAAAATTGTATTAATAGAATACAAATAAGCCAAAAAGCTTGAAAACGTGTATTGGGAGTATAGTGATAAAGCTTGAAAACGTGTAAATCCCATCGTTTGAAAAGCTCGTTTTCGTGTTTCCGTGATTGAAACCCATAAGAGTTTTGGACAAACCTATTGCAACCTATCTAGCCGTGAGATAAGCAGCGCCTTCATTGCCATCTTTTCCTCATCTGAGCCTAACTTTGTTTCAGGTGATTTTCAAAGAATTGCTTTTTTGCTTCATGTAGGGATTTCTCATTCCTTCCATTTGGCTCATCAGGATGGGTATTCTGGAACGGATCATCAATCCAACCACATACCCTACACGTCGAATAATCAGATTCAATTGGTATAGTATAGAGTCCACAGCATTTGCATGCTCCAAAAGCGATAGGTTGATTAACTTGTTGAAGCTCAATTTCAGCATTCTGAGATTGTTCGATAAGAAGCCTCAATTTATCCTGATCAAAACCCAAATTTAGTTGTTCTGCTGAAATATACCCAGAGCTGGCTCCTCTTCCTCCCATGATTCTACCTCCTTATGAGAAAATCTGCTGTAGTTGATAAAAATGGTATTTGATTCCATTTCTTTGAACGGTTTGCCGAAACATAACACCCGTTCCGGTTCAATTTGCCTTAACATTTCTTTGTATCCGAGCAAAAAGGATTTCTTGCATGCTCTGCAGCCGTTCGTAGATATTGCAACAACCGACCCTTTTTCAACCCCCTTAAAACAGAAATCGAAGCTTTCTACTGAAGCCCATGTAATAGTGGGTATAACAGATAGCCCTAGCTCTTGCCAGAAAGCGCCACACCATCGATTCTTGAAGGTGTTCATTAGTTGGAGGGTGAGAGGATAATCAGTGTATAAACTGAAATCTGGAGTAAGCACATGAGTGTATTGTGCTAATTTTGGTACGCATCTTTCTGGATATGTGTACGTTGTCTCAAACTTATAATCATCAATAAAGAAGTGAACAATTTTATTACGGCTCGGATCATTGGGTTTTGTATTATCATATGAAACCACTCCTAGATTAATGAATGATGGAACTGGCATTCTTTTCAGTATAGGAATGTCCCACGGATTTATCATTGATACGTGATTACGAGTAATATACGGTGCCTGCCTGTCCTTTGTGATTTTGCGACTCATACGCCTCCTATCAGATACTCCATAGGTGCCAATATCGTTATCAAATCCAATAATTATTTTGAAATACACTTGTTGCTTATTGACGCGGTATGAATCGAATAGCTGTCTTAACACGCAGATCTTTCATTCCTCGAAGCACATTTGTCAAGCTGATTTTTGAAAAAAGAGGGAGTGTCTGCAGTGTATGTTCCTTCTTGGCGTTCTTACGTTCAATTATCCCAAAGAGAATGATTGTCTGAGGATTCTGATCAAGCACCATATTATACCGATCCTTGAGTTCTTCCTTGCTCTTTTGGGCAATGAGTAATTTCAGTCGTTCCTTCGCAGCCTGTTCCTTCGTATAGACTCTTGCGGAGACATACCCTTGATTGAAAAGATGACTCAAAGCACTTGATGACCTGAATATCTTGTTGTGAATGAAGAATAGGTTTTTTGCATCAGTATATAACACATCACAAGGTTCAATCGGAGTCTGTCCTTTATCGCTAAAATTTGTCATATCAAGATTTATTCCTGCGATTTGTTCTGCTAGTTCCTCATTGAATCTTGCTTCTCCACTTGAACTATGATCATCACAGTTTATACCATTCTCTTCTTGTGTGTATGGATGTATCACTAGAGGAAAGAGATGAGAGGAAATTTCATTTTTTAATCCTTCATCCAGTTCAATGAGAAAATTCA
>JBFWKK010000117.1:0-4000 GCA_050252715.1 Sphaerochaeta sp.
TTAGCCTCAGTAGTCAATTGAACACTGCTCTCATGTAGTCATTGAGGTCCTCTTGTTCATACATCATCCGGTAGAGTGCCTGCACGAGGGGGAACTCCTCTTCTACATGTCTTTCACGGGTGAGTTCACCCATCAACTTGACGGTTCTGCTTCCCTCAATGACTGTGGCTGAGCTGCCACTGTTGTCAATGGAGAATCCTTTTCCCATCAAGAGACCGAGCGTCCTGTTCCTGGAGAGGTCATTGAGACTGGTCAGTCCCAAGTCCCCGAGCCCACAGTAGCAGAAGATGGTTTCTGTGCTGCAGCCAAAAAGACTGAGAAAATGGCGCATTTCCCCGACTGCCTTGGTGTAGATGAGAAAGTCGACATTCGGTGAGTTGAACCGGCCGCTGACCAGTCCGATTGCAATGGCATACATGTTCTTCAGGATACTCATCAGCTCGACTGAACGAATATCATCGGTGTAGTCCAAGTAGAGTCCAGTATCCTTGAGCACTTCCTTCTTGAACCGGTCATAATCCTCTCTCTGCCCACCAAAGGTGAAGGAGGAGGGTAGCCCATGAAGCACTTCGATTGCAAAGGTCGGTCCCTTCATGCTTGCTGTTCTGGGAAAGGGAATCTGTTCGGTGATGAAGGCCCCATCATCACTCATGCCCTTTGCCAGGTTGATCACGAGACAGTCTTTCTTTGTATACTCCTTGATCTCCTCGGTGAAGGAGATAATGACCTTTGAGGGGATAACAAGGAGAATACAGTCGGCACTGCGGAAAATCTGCTTGTCACTTGTTGCCCTGATGCTGGTGTTCAGGAAGTGGGTAGGGAAGTACTTGGTATTCCGATGGTTCCGGTTGATATCCTCAACTACATCCTTCTCGATGGACCAGAGGATGACGGTATTATTGGTATTCCAAGAGAGCCGTTCGGCCATGGCGGTGCCAAAGACACCGGCTCCTGCAATTACGATGGTATTGTGATAAGGCAAGGTGCAGCTCCTTCTTCGTGTGGCCAGATCATGGTTCGGTGTGGGATGTTTGCTTCATAGAAGATTGTTTGATCTTCTGCAATGAAGCCAAGCTTCTGATAAAATCCCTCACTCTGAATCTGGGCATGGATATAGATAGGCTTATGAGAAATGCTCAAGGCACAACGTACCAAGAGTTCTCCATAATGCAACCCACGGTAGGTGGAGAGCACTGCAATGCGTTCCAGTTTGGTTCCTTTTTCCGTCATCCGGATACGTACAGTCCCTACTGCTTCATCACCGATGAGCAGCAGGAGATGACCGCAGTCAGGGTCTTTTCCATCAAAATCGATGGCCTCGCTTACGCCCTGTCCTTTGACGAAAACCTCACGTCGTATGTGCTTGCACATTGCAAGATAGCCCTGATTGGTCATCAGGGAAGCACTCCCTGGTTCAAGGTATATGACAGTCTGTTCCATTCTGCCCATCATAACGGCAAGTCATGTCTTCGAGCAAGGGGGTGCAAAGTAGGGAAGAAAATGGGGAAAACAGCGTTCACTCACACAATCTACTTGATCTTCTTGAAGATATAAATCCTTGAACCAAAGTCCCCCAACACTCTGGTCATGGCATCATAACCAGTCCCACCGAACTGTTGGTTTAGCTTGATACCTGCCCAGGCAACCTGCTCACCGGTAACCCGGTAGTGTTCAACCTCACTGTCAAGGGTGACTGCTTTGCTGATGGTGTCCTGGGCGATACCTCCCTCAGTGATGGGGAGCGGGCTCACCTGGTTGAGTAGATTTCCGAACATTTTGAGATCGATACGCTGTTGACGGGGGAACACCTCATAGACAGCATTCAGGTCAACTGCTTCAATGCGCAGCTTGTCAGAACCTGGATTTGAAGGATTGAGCTTCTGGGCAAAAAGTACCAGAAGTTCACTCTTGTCCTGGCTTGCTACTGCCCAGACTACCTGGTTGGAGGTGCTGTTTGCCAGCTTCACCCTCGTAAAGGTTCCATACTGCAGCAAGGCGCGGTGTGCCTTGTAGAAGGCAATCTGTGCCTTAATGGCATCCTTCTGCTGCCCTTTCAGCTTCGTGACATCCAGTTCATAGCCAAGGACGCCGAATGCTGCAATGTTGAACCGTGACTCGAGGTCGGTTCTTCTCAGCGTCTGGTGGTTGGGAGAGTCACTGACATGGCTGCCCATGGTTGAGAGGGGGTAGCCACAGCTGGTGCCTTCCTGTATATACAACCTGCTGAGAGCATCGGTGTTGTCACTGGTCCATGTCTGTGGCATGTAGCAGAGCATCCCTAGGTCGAAGCGGTTGCCTCCACTCGCACATGACTCAAAGAGTACATTGGGGAAGGCTGCAGTGAGCTTCTCAAGTAGTTCATAGAGTCCCAGGATATAGTGATGGAAGAATTCACCGTGGTCTTTCATTTCTCTGTTTGTGCTATACATGTCACTGAATACACGGTTCATGTCCCACTTGATGTAGTTCACGTTTGCAAAATGCCAAACATCCGAGAGTTGCTTGAAGAGGTAATCCCGTACATCTGGTCTGGTAAGGTCAAGAATGTACTGGTTTCGTCCCACACTTGGGCGCCTGCCTGGTATGGCGACCATCCAGTCGGGGTGTTTTTTGTACAGCTGGCTTTCAATGCTCACCATCTCCGGTTCCACCCAGAGGCCGAACATCATGCCAAGCCTGTGTACTTCGAGGGAGAGGTTTTCCAACCCTGAAGGGAGTTTCTTTGGGTTCACGGTCCAGTCTCCAAGACTGGTGGTGTCATCGTTGCGGAGTCCAAACCATCCGTCATCGAGCACGAACAGCTCAATACCGAGGTTGGCACTCTCCTTTGCCAGGTTGATGAGTTTGTCCTCTGTGAATTTGAAGTAGGTTGCTTCCCAGTTGTTGATCAGAACCGGTCGTTCACGGAACTTCCAGGGGCCACGAATGATGTGGTTGTTGATGAAGTGGTGGAAGTTCTGGCTTGCTCCATTGAGTGCATCGGGCGAGTAGGTCAGTATTGCCTCAGGGGTTTGGAAACGGTCTTGCGGGGCGAGGACCCAGCTGAAGGTTGCTGGGTTGATTCCCGTCAGTACCCTGACCTTTCCATAGGGGGATGTTTCGACCAGCTCGCGATGGTTGGAGCTGTAGATGAGGTTCATCCCGATGGTCTCCCCATTCTCCTTGGTGAGGAAGATGCAGGGGTTGTGATCAGCGCTGCTGACACCACTTTTGCTGTCGTTGATCATAATGCCGGGGGCAAGAGGACGTTCATGCATGTACCGCTCACGGGACCATGCTCCATCGAAGGTGACCAGCTTCCAGTCATCAGTGTCTAGATCGAGCTGTGCTGATGCAAGGTTCTTGATAGTCACTTCCTCAGTGCTGTCGTTGTACAGGGTGGCACGCCTCGTGATGACATTGCTGTCTTCGAAGACGGTGTAGGTAAGGGCAAGTCGCAGGGGGAGGCAAGTTTCCTTGAGCATAACTTCCAAGGTGGTACAGGTACTCTTGTCCCCATAGGACTCAGGCAATCCACTGAAGGTTCTGGGCTTTCCAGGGAGAATGCGGTAGCTCTTGACAATGAAGTCGAGTGTTTGCATGCCACGGGAATAGGAAATGTCGACAGAACTCTCTCGATAATCACCTTTGCCCATGGTAGAGTATTCCATGCAGAGGTTGGTAAAGAAGAGGGTAGGATGGTCACTGTCGTAGGCAGTACCGGTGCCGATGCTGATACTCCTTTTCTCTGCCAATGCATCGATACTGATGGTCTCTTTGCTGAGATATCTGCCATAATAGAGGTGTTCAAGGTGCCCTGTTTCGGTTATGGCGAACAGGTAGGTGGTTTTCTTTGTGGATAGGTTGAACAGTCGGTCCTTCTTGGAAATCATAGAATGGTACTCCTTGAACTTGGAAACGGTCTATGCTACCAGTATACTGTCATTGAGCTGTTTTTAACACCATGTTGTGGAGCTTTTAAAAGGAGAAGTAGGTATGGATATTCGTCGACTGAGATTAT
>JBFWKK010000118.1:0-3900 GCA_050252715.1 Sphaerochaeta sp.
GTAGTCCCGCGATGTGCAACACCATCAGTGGTGCCACGCTGCTTCTTTCTGTGTTTGATTCTCTTTGGACTAAGCATGGCCTACTAACTCCTTGCCTCAGCACCTTCGCTCTTGGTCGGCTTTCTCACCAAACCACCGGCGTCGTTCTTGACTGCACGATCGTAGATCTCACCGTTGTATACCCATACCTTGACGCCAATGACACCAAATGAGGTATTAGCTGTAGTGAACCCATAGTCGATGTCACTACGAAGTGTGTGAAGAGGAATTCTTCCTTCCTTCATCCACTCCGAGCGTGCAATTTCTGCACCACCGATACGACCGGAGAGCCGGATCTTAACACCCTGTGCACCGTTCTGCATTGCCTTTGAAACAGCCATCTTCATAGACCGGCGGAATGAACCGCGGGATACGAGTTGCTTGGCAACATTCAGTGCGATGAGCTGGGCGTCAGCCTCTGGCTTCTTGATTTCCTTGATCTTGATCTGCACCTTCTTGTCGCTGAGCTTCTGGAGGCGTGCCCCAAGCTTCTCAACGTTTGCACCCTTGCTACCAATAATGATACCAGGGCGACTGGTGGTGATCACGATCGTAATGCGCTGTGGCTTACGGATGATTTCAACATCCGAAATCTCAGCGCCCTGGACTTCAGGGCATTCAACCAAAGCCTTTCTCAGCTTCAGATCTTCATGCAGAGTGTCCGCATACTCCCTGGGGTCCACATACCACTTGGACTTCCAGGTCTTGTTGACTCCAAGACGGAGCCCAATAGGATTAACTTTCTGGCCCATTTACTTCCTCACGCTTGCTTTTTCGTCAACGACGACGGTAATGTGTGACATCCTTTTAAGCAGAATATCCCGTCTTCCATGGGATCTCGGCCAGACTCTCTTGAGCCTTGGACCCTCGTTAACCTGCAACTCCTTGACCACAAGATTCTCTTCGTCGATCTTCTTGTTCTGATCAAGTGCATTTGCACAAGCGGATTGCAAAACTTTCAGGATCAGATTGGATCCCTTCTGAGGCATAGCCTCAAGAATTGCTACTGCTTCCACATACGACTTATTCCGAACAAGATTTGCGACCGGGCGAACCTTGGAAGGAGATACCATCAGATATTTGGCAGTTGCTGAATAACCTTTCTTTTCTTCCATCTTACTACCCATACCGCTTAACCAACCTTCTTGTCGGAAGCATGACCTCGGAAAATTCTGGTGGGAGCAAACTCACCGAGTTTGTGTCCTACCAAGTTTTCCGTCACATATACAGGAATCCAAGTCTTTCCGTTATAGACGGAAATTGTGAACCCCACCATTTCAGGGATGATCGTAGAACAGCGGGAATATGTCTTGATCATCTGTTTCTGATTTGTCTTAAGAGACTCTTGAATCCTCTTATACAGTTTCTTTTCAATAAAAGGACCTTTCTTGATTGATCTAGCCACTTTCTACTCCTACTTCCGCTTCTTAACGATGAATGCACCGGAAGGTTTCTTCTTGGAACGGGTCTTTCCACCCTTAGCCGGCTTACCCCATGGGGAAACAGGGTTACGACCTGCAGCAGTCTTACCTTCACCACCACCATGTGGGTGATCGATCGGGTTCATTGCTACACCGCGAACCTTTGGCCGTCTTCCAAGGTGGCGACTAGCACCAGCCTTACCGAGCGTGACGTTCATATGATCTTCATTGCCAAGCTGCCCGAGGGTAGCGTAGCACTCACCAAACACCATGCGCATCTCACCTGAGGGCAAGCGGAGGGTGACATAGTCTCCTTCCTTAGCAACCAGGGTAGCTCCCAAACCAGCACTGCGGACAAGCTGTCCACCACGACCGAGGGTAAGCTCAACATTGTGCACCACAAGGCCAAGAGGAACCTTCTTCAGAGGAAGAGCGTTTCCTACCTGGATCGGGGCCTCAGGACCACTGACAACAGTAGCGCCGACCTGGATGCCCTTGGGAGCAATCATGTAGCGCTTCTCACCATCGGCATAGAATACCAATGCGATATTTGCACTGCGGTTCGGATCGTACTCGATCGTCTTCACAACACCGGGAATCCCGTACTTGTCGCGCTTGAAATCGATAATACGATATGCACGCTTATGGCCACCGCCTCTACGGCGAACACTGATGCGCCCGAAAGTATCCCGACCAGCCTTCTTGGAAAGACCAACGGTCAAGGACTTCTCAGGCTTGCTGGCAGTCAGGTCGCTGAAGACCAAAGTGGTCTTCTGGCGAAGGCCGGGAGTATTGGGCTTGTATGATTTAAGTGCCATAATCCAACTTCTCCTTATACGCCTTCGATGGCCTGGATGGACTCACCCTTGGCCAAGGTTACGACAGCCTTCTTCCAGTCACCGGTGTTACCAAGGATGGAACCACCCTTACCGCGGGAATACTTTGGCTTGCCCTTCACAATCATTACGTTACAAGCTGCAACCTCGACCCCAAAGAGCTCCTTGATGGCCTCTTTGATCTGGTACTTGTTGCTGTCCATACGGACCTTGAACGAATACTTCTTTGTTTCGCCCTCACGAGCAAGATTGGTCTTCTCACTCAGGACGGGTTGAATAATTACTTGGTCTGCTCTCATTTCCGGTCCCCTTATTTGTCGCCGTAGAATTCGTTCAAATTCTTAGCAGCCCCTTCCAGAACCAGGAGCTTTCTCCCGTACAACAGTTCCTTTGCAGACAGTCTGTTGTAGGAAAGAACACGCAGGTACGGAATGTTCCTTGCAGCACGGCGCACCATAGCATCGTCATCTTTCAAGATGAGAATGGTTCTGCTCTCATCCTCGACGAAGTTCTTGAGAATCTTATCCAGATCCTTGGTTTTGCCACTTTCGATGGAGAAATCCTCAACAACAACGAGGCGATCCTCCTTGACTCCCATAGACAACAGGCTCTTCATAGCAAGCCTCTTCATCTTTTTGGGGAGGGTAATACTGTAATCACGCGGCTTGGGGCCAAAAATCGTACCACCACCAACACGGACAGGGCTCTTTTTATCACCGGCACGTGCGTTACCAGTACCCTTCTGCTTGTATGGCTTACTATTGCTATACCTGACCTCTGCTCGGGTCTTTGTGCTTGCCGTACCAACGCGGTGGTTTG
Source organism: Sphaerochaeta sp. (assembly GCA_050252715.1). Classification (GTDB taxonomy): domain Bacteria; phylum Spirochaetota; class Spirochaetia; order Sphaerochaetales; family Sphaerochaetaceae; genus Sphaerochaeta. Next base: position 3,116 of record JBFWKK010000118.1, read on the forward strand.
CAAGCTCGCTGTTTACGGCATAGTAGATGGTACCATCGCTTACCTCTCTGTTGAATACTTCATCATTCAACACGAGGGTGCGTACCTCTTTGCCGTCGATTGAAAAGACTTTCGTTTCCATATATCTCGCCCCTACTTCTTGATCGCTTTCTTGACGATGACGACACTCTGGGCGGGGCCAGGGATTGCACCCTTAACCATAAGGACCTGCATCTCTTCATCGACACGGACGACCTTCAGGTTCTGGACCGTCGTCCTCACATTACCCATGTGGCCAGCCATCCGGTGACCCTTGAACGTGCGGGAAGGGGTGGAAGACATAGCAGTACCGCCGATGTCGCGGTGGAACTTGGAACCGTGAGTAGCACGTCCGCCTTTGAAGCCATGACGCTTCATACCACCGGCAAAGCCCTTACCTTTAGAAGTCCCGGTGACATCTACAAAGGAGATGTCCTTAAATATATCCACGCCCAACACCTCGCCGACTCCAACCTCGCGGTCATAGTCGCGGAATTCCACAACATGCTGCTTTGGTTCACAGATTTCCTTGAACTGTCCAGCATATGGTTTGGTGATAGTGCTTTTCTTCTTGTCAACCGAGCCCAATACAGCAGCAGAATATCCATTCTTCTCCTCATTGCGGTCAGTGACAACAACATTGCCCTCTATTTTTATTACAGTCACGGGTGTGAGCCTGCCTTGCGCATCAAACACCTGTGTCATTCCAACTTTTTTGCCGATAAGCCCTAACATCTCTTACCTCAACTCTCTTACTGTTTAATCTC
>JBFWKK010000119.1:0-3822 GCA_050252715.1 Sphaerochaeta sp.
CAAGAAGCATACGACGCACAACTTCCGACGGATGCAATGATTGGCCAAATTGTAAGAGGAGAGGCAGGGAGTGCTGAGGAGATAACCAAACAGGCTTTAGGAGAACCTTATGGGCTAGTATGGCTTGAACGCTATGTCAATGAAATATTGAGGAAAGCGTTTGCCAATACCTATAACGAGCAATTGGTCTCCCTGCTTCCTGCAGAACAAGTGCAGGTGGGAAGAGCAATGGTTCGCTCTGGTCTCTATGAAGTGCCGTTCTGCTTCCATTCACCAATCTACCATTGGGGAACAATGGTCTGGACTTCTAATGAAAAAGATGAGTGGGAGCTTTTAGCTATAGAGGTAAAACCGTTACTCTGAATCAGTATCCACATCCTGTTTCTTGATCACCAGGATATAGGAATCTTTTTCTTCTACGGTGAATGTCTGTTGTTGGGACTCTTGACCCCGAAGGTACTGCATCAGTACAGCAGAATCTACATCAAGATTCTCAAGATTGATGATATAGGCTTTCTGTTGGGGTTTTATGGTTATCTGGACATCTTCCATTTCTGTTCCATCAAGGAGTGGCCCTTCCCAGTGTTGCTCGTCAGGGTTTATGGCAGGAGTCTTGCTGTAGACACCACAACTGGAGACCAGTGTAATGGTACCCAAAAGCAAGCATATACATATAAACTGTACAATACGAGCGTGCAGTCTCATCAACCCCCTCCAGAGCAGAACCAGTGTATCCATAACAATAACAAAAGAAAAGGGTAAAGATTACAAAAGAATTCGAATGGAACATTTTGGGGAATGGTATAGAGTGCCTTCCAACATGGCATTGCACGAGCAGATCTGTACAGTAGCGCCTCTGGCAGTATCATTGTCTGCTACGATTGCAGTCTCAGTGAAGATAATCATCAGGTTTTCGAGGCTCTACGCGAAACCCATGACGTGGTCTATGACCAACACTCCGCTGGGCACACTTGGAAGTTCTGGGATAAAGCCTTGAAACGATTGCTTAGGTGGTTGTCTCTCTGATCAGGCTTTTTGTCCTACAATGGTAAAGGGTGTCTGGTAATCCACCCACCGGTCGTCCAAGGTGAATACGACGTCAGTGTCACAGAAGTTTGAGTAGGAGTACATCGCCTTTATCATCTCCAGCCGGATTGCATCCAGCTGTTTGACTGGTCGTTCTTCAGAGAGAAACACATAGATGACAACCATAAGGGAACGCCCACGTTTCAATGCATAGACTTCTGCCTTTCGGAATGCATGCTTTTTCACAAAACGATTGGTAATCTTCTCTAAAGAAGTCTGCACGGAAAGATTTGGTGCGGCTCCCAGCAGTTCCCGGCTGTAGACCACCAAGTCCTTGATGAGCACAGGACTGAGACAAGCCAGGAAGAGAACAGTAAGTGCAGGATCAATGTAGGTGCTCAAGAAAGCAAAACGGGTTTGCTTGATCAAGCCGACCATCCCGATTGCAAGTACAGAGGCGAGGGAGAGGAAGGTGTCAAGCAACCATGCCTTACTCTCTGAGCGGAGGGTCGGACTGCTCAGTTTTTTAGCCTTTTTTGCAAGGGCAAGCCAAACAACAAAACAGACGACCAGTGAGAATACAGAGACGGGGAAAGCGATGGAGAAGGTGATGGCATAGCCACCTCGGGTCATTGCAATACCGGCCATAGTGCCAATGGTTACCACCATCGTAAGCAGGACCAGACTCCGCAAGACCAAAAAGAATGGTTCAAAGGCTCCGTACCCAAAGGGAAACCGGTCATCATCTTCTTTGAAGAGAAGGGTTACCACTCTCCCTGAGCCGATGATGAACATGCTCTGGATTAAGGAATACAGTCCATCGAGAAGCATTGAGTTTGAATTGGCTAGAATGGAGACAACCAAGCCGAGTATGCCGAATCCAAGGCAGACAAAGGTTGTCACCCGTAGTAACAGTAGTTCTTGTTTTTTATTACTCATATAAGATTATTTGTAATATCAATCATGGCGTTCATTCGCCCGAGATCACCGTTTATGGTCCTACGTATAGGACAGATACTGCGTATCAAATCAGGTGATATGTTGATATATATTATAGGTAGTATACAGGAGTCCGGGAAAAACCGCAAGTAATCGCATTGCCTCACAATTATTCTAATCGAAACCCTTGCTAAGAATGCGCTAGCATCAGCAAAGAAAGTTTTAAAGCTTGCCTACGTAGAAGCCGTGGATACTGCAGCTTGCCGAGTATCAGTTACAAGAAGCCATACTTTCCAGTGAACGAATTAGATTCGATGCATCAATCACAGACCAGCTATCGTTTGCGCAGAAGGAGCTGGACTGGTACCTAGCAGCGTTCACCGTAATCGGAACATCCTCTATCTGCAGATGAGCCTTCAGGGAATACTAGAATAGACTGCTCTCTTTGAGCAATCTCTTATGACGATACATTGCTTTGTCGGCAAGGGTGAAGGCATCTTCGATGGAGATGCCTTCACCGATAATTGCCTCTGCATAACCCCAAGCAACATCGAGGGGATGAGCAAGTTTGGTATTTGCTTCCAATAGCTTCAACTCAAATTGTTTCATCTTGGATTCCATCTTGCCTTTCTTTGTTCTAGGGAGAATAACACAGAACTCATCACCGCCGATCCTAAAAACATTCCCTTCAGGGGAGAATGCTTTGTTCAGCAAGTCTGCCAGGGTGGAGAGCAAGTAGTCTCCCTCCTGGTGTCCCCATGTATCATTGATTCTCTTCAGGTTGTTCATATCGAAGAGGATGAAGGCCAGATCTTGTCCTCTTTGTTGGGAGGATGCCAACATTCGCTCGAAAGCTATGCGGTTTCTTGCTTGGGTAGGCAAATCAAAATCAAATTTTGCTTCCTGCTCGATGAGATAGTACAGCAACAATGTTACAGCAATGGAACCGGTGATATAGGAATCCTCCAGATAGAAATACTGGAAGATGGTTGCAATGATCGGCAAGCAATAGACCAGAACAACTAGAAGCTTGCTTGGGGAAATCGCCACATGGCGCATTTTGAACAGTTGCATCAAGATAAGGACATAGTAGAAGTAGGAGACACCGGTGGTCAAATAGAAGAATGGTCCGCGGATATATTCATTGGAAGTACTGACTGAGAAGAACCAACCATTCTGTATGGAGAGGATTGTAAGGAGCGCGTTCAAGCCCAAAGGAATGAAGAGAATGCCCTTAACCATGGTCCCATATTCACTATACCCCAGGTACCAGAGGATGATGAGAGCAACTGCCGGAATAAGAATAAAATAGAGAGCATTTGCAAGCAGATGGGCTACAAAGGCAAAAGCAGTGGTTCGGCCTGCCATGCTGTAACCCAATACTTCCACTGCCAACAGCACAAGGGTTATGTAGGACGCAAGAATATAGTACCGATTCTGTTTGGATCCACTCAAATGTCGTTTAGCCAGATAGATAGTGAAGCACAATGGAACCATGCTGAAAATATCTATGATGATGAGTGGGTTCACAAATTGCTCCTTGGAACAGCCTTCACGCAAATGGTATACGTAAGAGAAGAATTTGCCTACAGAAAGCAGTAAGAAAACAAAAAAAAGTGCAGACATAAAAGCTCCTATGTAATAGAAGCAATATAGAAAGAAATTACATTTTTCCCGTTATACCTGCTGGTATGGATTCAAGCAACTATACCACAATCCAAATGTTTTGCTGCATAGAGCCCCAGAAGCATATAACAACTGGTAAGAATGAAGACCAGAGGAAAGCCTAGGTAGGGGAGTAAGAGACCTGCAAGCATAGGATAGAGAATATTCATCAAAGATCGGAAGAGCACACGT
>JBFWKK010000120.1:0-3697 GCA_050252715.1 Sphaerochaeta sp.
TACCAGTTGTTCAACTCGTCAATGATGGGAACAAAGGTAGCACAGGACTTTTGGATATAATAGGCGTCACATGAATCGGTGGCAGTCTGTACGAATCGTTGGGTTGCACTGGTAATCCAGCGGTCCATCGGGTTCGTAAGATTCTCGAAGGCCGTTTCAGAGGGTTCATAGCCGTCAATATTAGCGTAGGTAACGAAGAATGAGTATGCATTCCAGAGGGGAATAATCAGGGACTTCATTGCTTCTTTTACATTATCCTCGCTGAACTTCAAGTCCTCAGCACGAACAACAGCACTATTCATTAATGAGAAGCGCAGGGCATCAGCACCATAGCTTCCGACCATATCCATTGGATCAGTATAATTCTTTTCACTCTTACTGAGCTTCTTCCCGTCCGCATTGAGTACGATACCGTTCGTGATACAGTGAGTGAAGGCTGGCTTCTCCCAGAGTCCTGCGGCAATGACGGTCAAGGTATAGAACCAACCACGGGTCTGGTCCAGGCCTTCACAGATGAAGTCGGCCGGGAAGTTGTTCTCGAAATGTTCTTTGTTTTCGAACGGATAGTGTTGCTGGGCGTATGGCATGGAACCAGACTCAAACCAACAGTCAAGCACGTCGCCGATACGGCGCATGGTGCCCTTTCCATCGGGACTCGGCCAGGTCAGATCATCCACATAGTGCTTGTGCAGGTCCTCCACCTTCTCGCCACACTTGGCTTCCAGCTCTTCCCTACTGCCGATAACTTCAAGATAATCACTGCCGTCACACTTCCAAACCGGAATCGGGTTACCCCAGAACCGGTTTCTGCTGATTGCCCAGTCACGGGCTCCTTCAAGCCATTTGCCGAATCGGCCATACTTGAGATGTTCAGGCATCCAGTAGATCTGCTCATTTGCATCAAGCATATGCTGCTTGATCTTCTGGATGTCCACAAACCAGCAACTCATAGCCCGATAAATCAGCGGCTTTTTCGTGCGGTAACAGAATGGGTAGGAGTGAAGATAGTTCTCCCGTTTTACCAATAGATCATGATCCTTCAGGTAGGCGATGATGTCTTTGTCCGTATCCTTTACAAAACGACCAGAGAAATCGGGAACCTCTTCGGTAAATCGACACTCAAGGTCTACCGGACAGACAACTGGGATATTGGTTGACTTGAGTACCTGATAGTCGTCTTCCCCGAAGCCAGGGGCGGTATGGACAATACCACAGCCATCTTCAGTGGTGACGTAGTCTCCCAATACACAAAGGAAGGCTCCCTGCTCCTTGAGATTTGCAAAGTACGGGAAGAGCGGTTCATACCGCATTCCCTCATAGAAAACACCCTTCTGTTCATCTACAATTTCATAGGACTCTGCATCCTTGTAATAGTGCTCAAGGCGAGCCTTGCCAAGGATATAGTAATTCCCGTCGCTCTTGTCCTTGACTTTCACATAGTCAATATCGGGACCAAAAGCGAGTGCCAGGTTGCTCGGCAATGTCCAGGGAGTGGTGGTCCAGGCAAGGAAATAGGTATTCTCCTGCCCATCAACGGCAAAACGCACCGTCACTGCTTGATCGACCACATCCTGATACCCTCCCAGGTTAACCTCAAAGTTGGAGAGTGGGCTCGCCAATGCCGGGCTATAAGGAAGGATATTGTAACCTTCATAAATATATCCCTTCTCAAAGAGCGTCTTGAACACCCACCAGATGGACTCCATATAGTTGGTGTCCATGGTTCGGTACCCATGCTCCCAGTCGACCCAACGACCCATGCGATTGATGGTCTGCTTCCACTCCTCGGTGTAGCGCAGCACAATGGATCTGCACTGCTCATTAAATTTGGCCACACCATATTCGGTTATGGCGGAGTGTCCGCTGATACCAAGGGTTTTCTCCATCTCATACTCAACGGGTAAGCCATGGCAGTCCCAACCGAAACCACGTCTGACCCGCTTGCCTTTCATGGTCTGGTACCGGGGAATGGCATCCTTGATGGTTCCTGGAACCAAATGCCCAAAATGGGGAAGCCCGGTTGCAAACGGAGGACCGTCATAGAACACATACTCGTTCTCTTCTGAGCGAGTTTCGATTGATTTCTTGAAAATTTCCTCTGTCTCCCAGAAAGAGAGAACGTTCTCTTCCATCGCAGGAAAATCCACTTTGGTGGTTACTGGACGAAACATACACACTCCTTCAATGTACCCTAGATGGGTTATCGCATAGATGCCATTCTATTCAGAATACGTGTTCATGACAACCTTTGCAGCGGGTTTTTCCGTTGACCTTCTTTCCAGCTCGCGATACTGTCTGGGTATGCAGCAATTCCCCATTCCTCCTGCTATCGGCAGGTTCGCACAACAGTTCAAGAATGCTGGCTTCAGTCTCTATATCGTTGGAGGCGCTGTCCGTGATCATTTGCTCGGTATTGAGAACGAAGATTATGATTTCACCACCGATGCCACACCCGAGCAAGTCATGGCACTTTTCAAGGCTGTCATTCCAACCGGTATTGAACATGGCACTGTTACCGTGCGTTTTGAGAAACAGAGCTTTGAGGTCACCACCTTCAGGAGTGAGGGTTCCTACCTTGATGGAAGGCATCCCAGTGCTGTCACCTTCATTACCAACCTTGAGGAGGATTTGAAACGCAGGGACTTCACCATCAATGCGTTTGCCGTAGATCTGGCGGACGCCACCATTATTGACCTACACAGGGGCAGAGAAGATCTCAAGGCCCGGGTTATCAGGGCAATAGGAGAGCCAAGAGAACGATTTGATGAGGATGGGCTTAGAATTCTTAGAGCCTGCCGGTTTGCCGCAAAATTGAACTTCTCCATCGAAAAACATACAAAAGAGGCAATGAAGGAGTGCAGGAATAATCTTAAGAATGTCAGTAGCGAACGCATTCGCGATGAACTCTTCAAGTTGCTGCTCAGTGACCACCCAAAGGTCGCTCTGGACTATCTACGGGTATGCGAAATTCTGCCGATCATTCTCCCTGAACTCTCCAACGGCGACCAGATAGCCCAAGGGGGAATGCATCATGAGGATGTACTGAGTCATGCCATCAGCACCTGCCAAGCTTCGGTTCCCCTCTCATCACGTCTAGAAGTCCGTCTGGCCGCACTCTTGCATGATGTTGGAAAGAGTGAGGTCGTTGCGGAAGGAGTTGAGAGAAACACGTTCTACAACCACGATCTGGTTGGAGAGAAACTCACCCGTACCATACTGAGACGGCTCAAGGCAAGCAATGACCAGATCCAGGTAGTCAGTCATCTGGTACGTCATCATATGTTCAATTACCAGAGCAACTGGAGCGACAGTGCTGTCAGGCGATTTCTCACCCGGGTTGGAAAGGAGTATGTGGGTATGCTCTTCTGCCTCAGGATTGCCGATCAGATCGCCATCCATGGGAGAGCCGACATCAGGCTCATAGAAGAGCTCAAGGCACGAATACAAAAAATCCTCGATGCAGAGGACGCCCTCTGTATCAAGGATTTGGCAGTGAACGGGAATGATCTTATGAACCTGGGCATCCCAAAGGGTAAACAGATAGGAAAGACCCTGGAATATCTCTTGGAAACGGTTCTGGATGATCCCCAGCAGAACACCAAGGAACAGCTGCTCATCATTGCAAAAAACTATCAGTCGCTCTTGGACTTTACCAATTGATCATAAGCTAGCTTTGCAGCACGCTGTTCTGCCTGCT
>JBFWKK010000121.1:0-3691 GCA_050252715.1 Sphaerochaeta sp.
AGCCTGGCACTCATCACAGTACCCGCTAGCGTTCGTATGCAGATTCGAACATCGGTATGTTTTGCATCGTTTCTTGAATAATCCCATATCGTGCGTATTATACCACGAAAACAGGTTTTAAGCAATTCTAAAGCTATATTATATAAAGAGATACATTCAGATACTAACTGATACACAAATACACTAACTGATACTCTATGATACAGTAATTAGCTTTCGTCTTATCAGCTCAGCCTTGATGTCATCAACGCTATAGGCGAGCAGGTAGGGTACACCGTTGCGCTTGCACCGTCGTTCGAATGACTGTTGTCTCTTTGATTGCTTACCAACGACAGGCTTCTTGACCTCAACGTATCCCAATTCCACCGGGTAGGTTGGAAGGATTGAATTGATATCCGCTGGCTCATGTTCCAGGTAATTGGCATCCTTAGGCCACCAAACGATCAGATCACCTGCACCTGCCCAAAGTCCTGTTGAGATAAGCTGCATCGTCTTGACTGCATTATTGCCCGCCGCCTCGTTCGGCACCGAGTGACGGAAGATGTGAAGGCTCTGTAAATACTGGACTATTTCTGCTTGGATGATTTCCTCAGGAACATTGCTATTGCTCTTAACCTTTGTTGTAAACTGTGTACCCTTCTGTCTTCTCATGGTTCTTATTCTCCTTATCGATCTCGCTGTTTCAGACCCCCGCAGCTCAGAGGGTACACGGAGGGTATAGTATATACTATAACCCTCCCGTGTGTACCCTGTCCTGACTGCCTTGCCCAGTGAGGGTACATAAAAATGTACCCTCTATGTACCCTGTGTACCCTCTTGTGATTTCTCATGTTTTCTGAGCATTTTCAGTTTACTTACAATCGGTCCAACTAGCACAATATAACCACCATCAACGGACTTGATTGTACCGCCTTCAAGTAGCCTTCCGACCATTCTATTGGGCTGATCCTTGAGTGCTTGCTTGGCAGAATTCTCCTTCATTCCCTTGCTTACCAGGTAATCTCTCCAAGCAGTCCAGCCTAGGAAACAGTCACCCTCTGCATTGACAATACCACCCTCAAGCCATGCGTCCATGAGGCATTGCTCATCCTTGCCAAGGTCCGGCTCAGGAGCCTCTCCCTCGACCACTACAGCGCTTGTGACGGCTTCTCCATCCTCGTCCAGCCATCCGTCCAGCGTAACGCCTGAGAGACGCACATAGACAGGCTCAGCTACCTCACTGTCCTTCATCTTGGTCTGCTTAAGCATGATGCCATTATTACCCTTCTCCACCTGTATCTCGGCGTCGAGAGCACCCTTCCATGCAGAGCTTCCCCTGGCGCGTCCTTGAGCCTCCTGTGCTACACCAGTGTGATGGATTATAAGTACCGTGCAGTCAAATTCCTCTTGGAGTGCTGCACAGCTATCCAGGAACACCTTAGTATCCTGGGCGGAGTTCTCATCACCTGAGAGGAAGCGGTTAAGGGTGTCAACTGCAATGACCGATGGTATCACTCCGGCTTCCTTGATGCTCTGTATCACCAGACGCAAACCCTCTGGCTTGTCTATGTCAGCAGCGGACCGTGATACCAGGAAGTGTGAGAGATCCTTCCTGTGGTTTGCCTGTGACCATGCAGCCATGCGTGCGCGAAGCCCATGATGACCCTCACCACAGAGATATACCACATCTCCAGCCCTTACCTTATGGTTCATCCATTCATCAGTGCCAGTGGCGATACGGAGTAACCAGTCAAGTGCGACAAAGGTCTTGCCGCATCCACTGGGACCGAAGAGCATGACCGTGGCTTTTGCCTGGAGCCAATGCTTCACCAACCAGGAGAGTGGTGCCGGTTTTGCTATAAGGTCTGTTCCTGATTCCAGCCAGCTTGTGGTGTTCGGCTTAAGTAACGCTAAGAGATCCCCACCTCCTTGATGGTAATCATTTGCATCGGTTCCTTCTTCCGGTGGATAAACCACGGTTGCACCATGCTTCTCTGCGGCCTTCTTAGCAGCCACAAGGCCGGTATTCTCTCCGGTCTTCGGGTGAGGCTTGTCGTTGTCAGCTACGATAGTGATTCGTGCATGAGGTAGAAAAGAGCGAATGGAGGAGAGCACCGGTTCAAGGTTCACCGCGCTGAATGCAATCACTGTGGATGTCTGCGTAGCCTCATAGATGGTCGCCGCGGTAGCAAAGCCCTCAGCAACATATAACACTTCCCCTGGGTCTCCGAGCATACCAAAACAACCTTTGATGTCGGCGTCCTTATGGAAGCGCTTCTTACCTTCCGGTGTGATGTACTGGAGATTTACCAGCTCTGCTTCCCTGGAGAAAATAGGGACCATAAGACGCCCGTCTCCAGTCACATGGATGTCATGCGGTTGTACTCCTTTACTCTCCAGGTAAGGATGATTGAATGGAGCGGTCTCTGTATGTTCCCAGATGTATTCTATGGAGTCTTTTGCCCGCTCTGCTCGTGCTTTACGTTCAGCCTCACGCTGCTTCTTTGCTTCTTCAAGCCTTGCTATGATTGCGGCGTTCTCAATCATGGATAATGGCCGGCCAATATCAGCCCTGAAGGTTTGTGTGATACCGGCTCTCCAGTCTCCGAATTGGCCCGCTGGCACCCCGTCACCGTAAGCAACGTACCAACCGGCATCATCGTCTGGCCTATCGCTGGTAGGGAAGCGATGCAGCTCTCCGTCAAAGAGGATGGAAGGAGGCGGGGTGATTCCCGCCTCGCTCATGGCCTTGATCAGTTGGTCCTCAGGAGATGGTGGTGTTTCTGGATAGTTCATCCAAAGATAAGATAGGTTGCCCATTAGTTACTCCTCCGGTTCGGCGAATGGGATAAGCTCATGTTCATACGATTCACAAGCGTCTGGTAGGCTGTAGAAATCTGACGGAATAACCGTATCAAATTGGTCACAGTAGCCTTCTGTATGGTGGATGCAGGTTTCGCAACAGCGTGGTTCTTGCATAGTATATTGCTCCTTTTTCGGTATGATATCAAAACAGAGAGAGTTGTTTTGGGCCTGTTAGTTGCTCCATCAGCTCGTCATGCATTTGCTGGGTGTATTTGCAGGTATTACTTATAGAGGTACTTTTCTCCAGGCAATTCTTGGTATGATAAGCTATCTCTTCTATAACTTTCTGTAGCGCTTCCTCTTTGGTCTTGTGGATGTAATAGTCGTACCATTCCTTAAAGATGCAAAAATATTCATAATGACCATTTTTATAGTGATGATGGATAGTATATCCACCATCTACCTGTATGATCATTATCTCTGCCCTATGCGCATCATCATGGTAGGTCTTTGCTTCTATAAGGATATTATCTGGTGGCATTACTTCTCCTCCCACGCTCTATTCGCTACTTCAATCAAAGTGAAGTGTTTCGGATTCAAGTGCATATGTTCTAAAGCCTTCTTAGCTGTTCCTCTGTCTTGGTAACGCATTGCATGGTCAGCACTTGTTTTTCATCTTTTTCTGAGACCAGCCCACTCAATGTAAGGGCCGATATATTTACCATTTGACTTACACCAGATTATTACTCTCATTGTTTCTCCTCCCATCCGTCTGGCAGTGTGAGTGAGTCTTGCCAGTTGCCGGTATAATCTAATTCAGTTGGGAGAATTCCAAAACGACCCTCAGTCGACATCCAATATCCTGCTTCTTCAGCAAGCACTGGCTCTTTGATATATGCCCACCACT
>JBFWKK010000122.1:0-3665 GCA_050252715.1 Sphaerochaeta sp.
TACTGGCCAATATGACCCCTCACACCCTTGAGGATGCCCTCAGCTGGGAAGATGAATACACCCAAGCAGAAGAACATCTCAGGCAGATAGACACGGAGCAAGAAGAAACCCACAGGAATCTGGATGCTTGCAAGATTTCTGATGAGGTACGGATGGATCTGAATCTCCCTGGACTGATCAACCAGAGAATTGAAGCGTTGAAAACCGCTGAACAGGAGCTAAATGCTGCCTTGAAGGATGCCGGCCAGGCAAAGGCAGCACGCAAGACATGGGAGGATGCTCATCAATGGATTGTCACAGAGAAACCCGATGAGACAACGCTCAAGAGCATGGTTTTAACACTCAGGGATCTCTCCTACCGGTCAGAACCACTGAGGTGCATGCTTGCTAGCAGGGCTCAGGTAGTACAATCCCTAGGTGAGATGGAAGAGGTCGATGAGGAAGTTCTGGAGCAACTTCGGGAAGTGAGGCAGTCTCTCACATCCTTGCTGTCCTTGGCCTGCAGAAGAGCTGCAGTGGAGGCAACCATCCAAATGAAGAGCTCCACAGTGGTATTCCTCTCTCTGATTATCGGGACGTTTTTCTCCCTTTTGGGGTATCTTTTACACCCTGATTTGGGCTTGCTTGCAATTCCATCCCTGCTTATGGTGTTTCTGTTGGCAAGAAGGAAGCGGGTGAATCCAGAGGTAATTGGACTTGATGAAGCACTTGGGAAAGCATCGGTCCAAGTGAACAAGCTTCTTGAAAGGACCGGGCAACCCGCCTTGGAAGTATTGGACAGTGAAAGTATTGCCAGAAGAATAGGCTCCTTATCTCGCAGCATTGCCACCATGGAGCGAGCAAAACGAGAAAATGAAAAGAGATATGAGGCTAAGGATGCCTACGATCAGGCCTATCAAGCATATGTCGATTTCTCTGATGCGTGGAACACAGCAACATCCGATCTACATCTTGGCGATGATCCAGCATTGGAAGGAGCACAATTCTTCCACTTTGCAGAGCATTTACAGCAATGGGTTCTCTCCTGTGCACGAGAAGCAGAGGCTGAGGCCACTCTTGATGACGCTAAGCTCTCCTACGCAAAGGCCTTTGAGGCTCTCCAGAAGATCTGTGAGGCAACCACAGAGGATCTGGTGGAACTGAAAAATGAGGCTGCCATCTTGGTCTCTTCCATCACCGATGCCAGACGATACTACGAACAACTGATAAAGGAGCGTGATGCATGCAAACGAGCAAAGAAAAAGTTTGAGGAGATCAGTGAATCGCGGCAGACATTCTACTCTCGTTTCGATCTTGCTTTGGGTGATGTACATACTCTGAAGCGGTTGGCTCCCCAGGTTGCAGAGTATTCTGCATTGGCAACACAGGTGCAGATCGACAAGGCTTCCCTTGAGCGTTATTCTGCGATAGTGATCCAGGAAGCTTCATCGCATGAGAGGAGCTCCCTTCAGACAAAACTAGAAGCAATCAAGGCAAACCTTGAAAATCTGGATAATGAAAAGAAGAAACTCTGGGATATGGAGAAAACCTATGAAGATCTTTGCAGTGACACTGAATTGGAGGAAGCAGAACTCAATTTGGAAAAAGCTGCAGAACTCTTGGATACATTGCGTCATGAAGAAGTTTCAAAGCGCATGGTCCATCTCCTCTATGAACAGGTGAAGGAACAGAGTGAGAGAATCTATCAGCCACAAGTACTCTCCAGGGCGAGTCAGTGGTTCAAGAGGATCACCAAGAATCGCTATACACTCTCAGTGGGAGATGATGGATTTCTTGCCCAAGATACGGTTATGATGCGTTCCTACTCTCTGGATGAACTCTCAAGCGGCAGTAGAATTCAACTTCTCTTCTCCCTTAGAATGGCCTTCATTGAGCTATTGGAGTCAAATGAGCACTACCGCTTCCCACTCTTCTTTGATGAGCTGATGGCAAACAGTGACGATGAGCGCTCTCTTGCCATAGCAGAAGCAATTGCGGAGATATCCAGAGAGAGACAGGTCTTCTACTGTACTGCACAGGCAGATGAGGTGGGAAAGCTGCAACAGGTTGTTGGGGAGCAGGTATTGATTGTGAATTTGATCGACCGGAAGCGCAACTACCAGGAATCTATTCATCCATTTGAGCCTGTGGCAGTTGAACGAGAAGAACTTCCTCAATTCTGTGAAGACTACAATGTATATGCACAACACTGCAAAGTGGCAAAACCACTGCTGTGGGAACCATTGGGTATTCTTTCTCCTTGGTATCTCTGTACTTCCAGTGGTGAGCTTGAAGCACTCCTGAAACGGGGATTCTCCACCTGTGGACAGGCCAAGGAGGTATCTGATTTGTATCAGAGGCGATTATCCTTGCTCTCTTCTGCACAGAAACTGGCCAGAAAGGGGAGGCCAAGAATCGTCACCAAGGCTGACTTGGAGGACGATGAACTCAAGGTGAACCGAAATGCAGGATACTATGCATCCCTGCTCACTTTCCTGGAAGATGGTGATAAGACAGGCAATGACGTTCTTGAAGCAATCCAGAACAAGGAGTTGAAAGCAATCCGTGAAACTACCAGGGAAGTACTCTCCTCCTTCTTGGTTTCTCGCGGTTTTGCCAGTGATGAGTACCCGCTCTTCCCAGATGAGATTCTTTCCCGGATCAGCTTGCAGGATGAGACACTGCTCACTGACTCTGATGAGTATTTGATCGTGAAACGATATCTTGCCTTTGTTCTTGAGGGGGTATGAGGGTAAAACTGGTCTCTACTCAGAGAGCTCTGATTTTCTTGTTGCATCAGAAAAAAGCGACTCCCTATACTATTCTCGCTCAGCTATTCGGTGAAATGGCACCTCCCAGGTGCCAGGCTGTGAAGCATGGAAAGAAAAATTGGGAAATTTCTAAAAAACACCTGTGACACAGTTGAATTGTCCTACGTGGTGCTTTAGAAAGAAAACAAGCATATCGCTTTACTTAGAATACAGAAGGAGTCCTTATGAAGAAGTTCACGTCGATCGCTTTGTCATTTCTCATCATAAGTCTGCTGTTTACCAGCTGTGGTACCTTGTTTACCAAAGGAGGAAGTGACTATCGTAGCGGAGTCTCTGCCTATGAGAAAAAAGAATATGTATCTTCTCTCAGATACCTCTCCTCTGCTCTCAGCGTAAATCCGGAGTTTGTGGAAGCAGCCCAGCTGTATCCGATGGTTTTCAGTGAGGGTACCTCCTACTATAAAACTCAGATTGCCAATAATGCAGCAAAACAGGACCGCGAGTCGGCCGATATTGTATATCGTTCCTACAGTAATCTCCAAGAGTTGCATGAGATAGCCAGATCTTCCGGCAGAAGTGGTATGATGATTGAGGATTTCACCAGTGAGCTTGAGCAAGCACGTCTTACATCTGCGGACCTCTGGTTTGCCTATGCACAGAGTCTTGAAGCAAAAGGAGATCGTGCAAGCCTGAAGCAGGCGGTTGCCGCCTATGAGACAGCCAGAGGCCGAAATCCGAACCTATTACATCTTGATGAGACCATTGCCCGTCTTATAGAGGAGGCAACTGTCACCTTGGCGGTAGCTGCCTACGGCACCAGTGATGATAGTTTTGCAAGTACAGTACTCTCAGATGTTACCAAGGCTTTTTCTGGTAATCGATTTGTGCAGGTTATCCAGAATGTAGACTTTACTC
>JBFWKK010000123.1:0-3658 GCA_050252715.1 Sphaerochaeta sp.
GGTAGTTGCCGATAGCAAATAATTATAGTATGTTATCCGAAGAGTAAAACAAACATGAAATGTAGTAAATGTACAGAATAGGAGTTAAACATGAGTATAAACGTAACAAAGAGCACATATGAAGCTGAAGTACTGAAGAGCGATGTTCCCGTTGTAGTCGATTTCTGGGCAGCATGGTGCGGACCTTGCCGTATGCAGGGACCAATCCTTGAACAGGTTGAGAAAGAAAATGAAGGAAAGGTAAAGGTCGTTAAAGTTAACGTTGATGAAGAAGGCGAACTTGCCATGACCTTTGGTGTACAGTCAATTCCCACCTTGCTCTTCTACAAGGACGGCAAAGTTATCAACAAGGCTATCGGCGTGCGTGATGCAACCGCTGTGAAGAAAACTCTCGGCATTTAAGTAAAATGCCATCATATACACACCCACAGGGCTCGTCTCTGTGGGTGAATTTATTAAGTCAATGATTCTTTTTGGAGAAACTTACATAATTTGTGTTGACAGATTGTTTCTACTTATAGTAACATCACACTCAATACAAGGAGATACCCTATGCAGAACATGCTTACCAAAGAGATCAACACCACCAACCTGCCCGATTCCAATGGTCGTTTCGGAGAGTTCGGAGGTTCCTATATACCTCCCCAGTTACAAACAGTCATGGATGAGGTGACCGAGGCCTATGAGGAAATCGTACAAGACCCAGCATTTCTTGAAGAACTCAGCTCTCTTCAGAAGCATTATGTAGGAAGGCCCAGTCCTGTCTACCATGCAAAACGTTTGAGTGAAGCAGTAGGTGGAGCCCAGATTTACCTGAAACGAGAAGATTTGAACCATACCGGTGCACACAAGATCAACCACTGCATCGGGGAAGTTTTGCTTGCCAAGAAGATGGGTAAGAAGAAAGTCATTGCGGAAACAGGTGCTGGACAACACGGAGTTGCTCTGGCAACTGCAGCTGCCTTGCTTGGGCTTGAATGCGATATCTACATGGGAGCGGTTGACATTAAGAAAGAAGCCCCCAATGTAAGCAGGATGAAAATTCTTGGGGCACAGGTGATAGAGGTAACCAGAGGGACCAAGACACTCAAAGATGCAGTCGATGCAGCCTTCGAAGCATACCTAGACGATCCTATTACCCAGATTTACTGCATAGGATCGGTGGTTGGCCCCCACCCATTCCCCATGATGGTCAGAGATTTCCAGAGTGTGGTTGGTATCGAAGCAAAAGCGCAGATACAAGAGCTGGCAGGCCGGCTTCCTGAAGCAGTGGTTGCCTGTGTCGGGGGAGGGTCGAATGCAATGGGAATTTTCAGCGCATTCCTTGAAGACACTGATGTCACGCTCTACGGAGTTGAACCAGCAGGCAAGGGTTTGGATACCCCGGATCATGCAGCAACCATCACCAAGGGCAAGGTTGGAATCCTGCATGGGTTTAAGAGCTTCCTACTGCAAGATGAGAGTGGCGAGGCTCTGCCAGTCTACTCTATTGCGAGTGGTTTGGATTATCCGGGTGTTGGGCCCCAGCACAGCTACCTGAAAACCATCGGAAGAGTCAATTATGACAGTGCTACCGACCATGAGGCTGTTGAGGCATTCTATGGGCTTAGCAGAATGGAAGGTATTATCCCAGCCCTGGAATCGAGTCATGCAGTAGCCCATGCCATCAAGCTTGCAAAGACCATGAAGAAAGATGAGATAATCTTGGTCAATCTCTCAGGCCGAGGTGACAAGGATATTGACTATGTCTTGGAGCACTACCCTCTGGTGGAGTATGAACCAACGGGCAAGGAAAATGGTTTTGAGGAATTCCTCTCCCATATCAAGAAGCAGTAAGCAAATCTTCTGAGTAGTCTATACAAAGGTCGGTCTCAAATGAGGCCGACTTTTCTACCCTTCACAGTTATGACCACATGCATAAGCCGGTGACTTGCGTTGCCCCTCAAGAGGCCCCTTTCAATAGTCGGCGCCTATCCTGTCCGACTCTTCCTGATTCTGGATGCACTTCTTGATCGCATCCTACGATAAACACAAACAAAAGGAGAACCATATATCACTACGTTCTCAGGACCCAGTTTTCAGGTTCAGGGTTTCAGCCTTGAACGTCTCCAAGCTTAACGACGAAGGTACTTTCAGCTTCAGCTCCTTATAGAACTCCTTCACCTGCTTGTTAGGAACCTCAACTATGACAGTCTGATCCTTTCTCTTCGTGCACATCAGCGACTGGGTCTTTCTGATCAGCTTGCACGTGGAGATCCCAGATCCTGAGAGCATGTGTTCCTCAGCTACAGCAGAGCAATGGCCGATATGATGTCACAGAGCAGCTTCCCCCTAACCGTAAGGTCAGACCACTTGGACAGCGGCAGGAGGTTCAGGTACTTCTTGCTGGCCAACGTTCTCCAAGAAATTCGCTACTAATGGATGGTCTGAAAGATTACGGATATGTTGATTCTCGGGGGATGGACATGAGAAGAAAGGTAATCCCTCTCATGAAAAGCAATAATGGAGTTTTACCTGTATTTACCGCCACCGATGATTATCTTAAAACGGTATTATGTAAGAAAAAAGTTGATTGACCCTCTCCCTCTACAGTGAGAAGCGCATACCCACCACCGGACCTGCAAGGATCTGGACGGAATCATCATGGGGAAAGAGCCTGTTGGTAAGGTAGGGCCCCAGAAATCCCAAAGCTCCTCCGATTGCGGCTCCTGCAAGTACATCGGTAGGATAGTGGTTCCCGCTTACCACACGCAATACTGCCGTAGCAGTGGCAAGCGACCAACTCGCAATGCTCGCAGCCCTCATCACCTCAGACTCGGGATACCAGAGACTGGTAACGGTCTGGGTGTAGGCAGCAGAAGCAAAGGCCATCAAGGCATGGCCGGAGGGAAAAGAGTCATAGTCTTCAGAGGTATCCACAGGACTCAGCGGCTCTCCAACATAGGGACGTGGTCTATCAATAATTGCCTTAAGCGGGGTACGAACGCCGAAATACGCTGTAGCCATGGTTATACCATAGCTGCCACCGAATGTAAGATAGTCTGAGACTGGAGCCTCGAAGACGAGGAGTCCAGGAGTGGCCATTGTCATAGCCAGGGTGACATCGCTTACTTTTGAGAGATTCTCATCATAGGGGAACTGGAGCGCATAGAGCCCCGAGGCTGAAAGAGAAAACAGTAGTGTAAGCACCAGAATACATTTCTTGCCCATCAAATTCCCCCTATTTACCACTGAAAAGTATAGTGGTATCACATGAGGCTCTCAAGACCGAGACGAACTTCATAGGAAGAAAATCCCTTCCGTGAGAGCGCCATTCTTGCTTTGTCCTTGCCCATTTTCTTCACCGCCAAGGCGTAGGCTCTCTGCACATAGTCAATGATCTGTTCCTCACTATAGAGTTCATCAAGAGCCCTCTCTGCCGCCTCTCGTTCTACACCCTTACTTGCAAGACGCTGGGCCATCAGTGCTCTCCCCTCTGGATTCTTCCTCTGGCGAGACTCAATGTATTGCCGGGCGTAGCGCATCTCACTAAGGAGGTTTTCCTCTTTCAATACATCCAGCACATTCTGGATACAATGTGGTGAGAATGACTTCCTCTGCAATTTGACCTTCAGTTCAAAGGCAGTATGTTCCCTACGGGCCAGATATGTCATTGCTT
>JBFWKK010000124.1:0-3650 GCA_050252715.1 Sphaerochaeta sp.
GTTTGATCGAAATGGGGCTAATCGCTTGCATATGCATACTGCTAGTGGGTTGTTACATGCTGATTTTCGCTTTCCCTCACTTGATTACCAAGACTTGCTGAATCTTACATCCATGTTGACCAGGGATATCCGGGAGGTAGAGAAAATGTATCGTCTTGCAGTATTCAACGTCCTGGCACATAATCGTGATGATCACGCGAAAAACTTTAGCTTCCTCATGGATGCACACGGAAAGTGGACACTTTCTCCGGCTTATGACCTTACCTTCTCCTCCGGCCCTGGAGGGGAGCAAAGTACCATGGTCATGGGGGAAGGCAGGTCTCCTGATGTAGAGCATCTTCTCAGGTTGGGTCTTAATGCCAAGCTTTCGAAGCAGCAGATTGCTTCAATTATCGACCAGACTCGTTCAGCGCTATCAGGGTGGAATACGCTTGCAAGGCAATATGGAGTAAGCAATGAGAATATATCCTTGATTTCCCAGAATATCAGTCAGTAAATCCTAGCGGCAGAGGTCTTTTAGCCCTTCCCAGATCATCACCATCGCCATCGTATCCAATTCGCAGTACTTCAGAAGGGCCTTCTGTATTTCGCTACGTTCATAGTCTGACATCTCCTCAAATTGCATTCTTGCATATGCAGTGAGAGCTGCACCCCCTTCCCTGAGTTCATCATCACTGCTCAAAATTTCGAGATCCTTCTCAGAGACATCCTGGAACATCCTTGGTAGCAGCTTATAGGGGTCAGTTACCTTTCCATCCTTAATCTTTACCCATTGCCAATCCTTGAAATTAGTACTCTTGATTCCTCCCTCCATCCCATAGATTGGCTTTGAGTATTTCTCTTGCAATAAGGTCGAGCTATTCAGTATTGCCGGGAGTACCTGTTTGATGGAATTGGACCCCTTTGTAGCTGGATCATAATAGTAACGTTTCACAACTTCCCACAGATCAA
The DNA here is from genome assembly GCA_050252715.1 of Sphaerochaeta sp. Taxonomy (GTDB): domain Bacteria; phylum Spirochaetota; class Spirochaetia; order Sphaerochaetales; family Sphaerochaetaceae; genus Sphaerochaeta. Next base: position 952 of record JBFWKK010000124.1, read on the forward strand.
CCATATCTCTTTCTCCGCTCCACTGCTCAGAGGATTTGCCTGTTGCATGGGTGATGGTCTTTATGAAGCTTTGGAGTTGTGCTCTGTCAGGAATGGCTTTTGTATCAGAGGTGAGTTGCTGATAGATCAAATTGAGGAAGGTATTCTCATGATTGGAGTAGCGAAAAACACTTCCCTGGTCATGTTCCAGTTGCTCTTTCAATGCCCGTATGAACTCGTAATTGGGAAATACCCCTCTCTCTGTGTTCAGATACTCTCCAGCGTGTTCAACACTACCGTCCTCACGAACGATATGATGGGAAAACTGAAAGGCCACTCCTTCATAGGGGTGGAGCCCTGCATTGAAGGGGATAGCAACCATGGTAGTCTCGAAGTCGATGAAGTGAAGGGGAAAAACCCAGCTGTTCATTTCCTTCATTAGGTTCTCTCGATCAAGCCAGGGAGAATCGTCTCTAGTTTTGTACTTTTGAATCTGCAGCCATTGTCGTTCACTCGCCGAGATCCCTGGTTTTGCATCGGGTTTTGGATGAATATCACCCTCACTGATGTCATCCATCTTGATGATGCCATCTTCGATCAGAGTATCCTTTCCCCTGAAGTTCCAGACATCCAAGACTGTCTGGCATGCAAGATCTTCATCGCTCCATCCAAGAACCTCTTTCCAGCACTCTTTCTTCCCGCTCTTGAAATTCGATTCTTCATTGTCATCGGTAGTGTAGAACTCACATGCAGCGCATTTCGAGGCAACCGGAGAGTGGATTTTTGCATCATTTGCATAGGATTGTGCCAAGAACTCAACATAGTGGGAGAACTGAAGAGAGGTGTTGTTGACCTCATGTAGTGTCTCATAGATTCTCTCGCATTCACTGTCCACATTTACGGTGCAAAGAATCTGGGGTGTTAGATCCTCCTGGGTAAGGGTATTTGCTATGGTGACACCCTTTCGTCCTGTTTCATCTTTGACGAGCCGGAACTTCTGGTTCAATCCATCGGTTGGGCAAACAGCAGATTTGTCAGCCATCATAAGATGTGCTGATATCTTATAGTGCGGGAAAGCTAGGGAAAGCACATACCTCTGGAAGGCAACATCATAAAGATACGGCTTCCATGTTGCACTGATCGTTCCGTCCCGGTTGGTAAAAGGGTGTGGTTTTCTTGGATCGAACGATTTGGCCTTCACCTCATAGAGCTTGATTTGCTTGCCCTCTTTTACCAAGATATCAGCGCGGATAAAGAGGTTTCCTGTTGCAATGGCTGCTTCATAGAGTATGACACTATCGGATTGTAGCAGATCATTGGTTTCCTTGAGAGCCTGCTCATAGTCAAGACTCTTGATCTCATGACCACCTGGGAAATAGCATTTCGCAAGCTCGCCCACCTGGAATCCCCCATCTGCCAGGGCCAGCAGGAAGCTGTCATCAAGATTCTGGTTCGCATAGCACTCTTTCCCTGTATAGAAGAGTTTTGTTGGGCATTCAGTTGCCAACTTGAATCGGGATTTTGTCAGATACCTTTCTCTTGCCATTCTCTACCTCTCCAAACGATTGTCACTGCATAGTATACAGCATTTGAGTCACCGGTAATAAAATCATATGTAATGGTTTAAGCGGGCATTTCCCCAGACCCAAATATTGACAAGACGATGGTTCTAGCTCACGCTCTTGCTGAATACACCGGATAAAGGAGAACTATCCCTCATGGCTAATAGCAACAATAAGAAAAACAATATACCCCGTAGGCATTTACTCAGTGGGTCACAGGCACGCCACGTTCTGGACGAGCTGGCAGAGAAGGATGCAACTATTGCCAAAGAAATTGAGAGACTCTCCTCTTTGATTTTCTGTGACGTGTCGGTGGAGCAGGTTGCCTCTTCGGTATTCATGGCACTTGATGGTATCGACGTTGAAGATTGTTGGAATGCATCTGGTAAGCAGCGGGGAGGGGGCTATCGCGATGAGTTTGATGTTGCTGATGAGCTGATTATGGAAGCATTGTTCCCATTCGAACATGAAATCGATGTGTTTTACAAAGCAGGAGAATATGCTGCAGAACAGGAATACCTGCATGGGGTGCTTTTAGGAATCTATCAGTTAATAGAGGATTCAACTTCCGAATTCTTTGAGAACTATATGGAGGATTATCCCGACGTGCTTAAGCAGGGGTTCATTGATGACTGGAAGAAGAGGCATCCAGAGGATGCCTCTGGGTTACAGATGCTCAATACCTTTATTGAGAAGCATTGCCCTGCTTGGAGCACAGAAGGTACTGAGTTAGGAGAGTAGTGTATGGTTTTTTTTGCTAGTGACCATACATAGAAAAATCCGCCATGCAAGACAAATTATCAATGGTATTGTTACAAGTACGGCATAGCGAACAACTAGGCATAATTGCAAGGATACGTTCTCTATGGAAGACACATAAACAGGAGGAATCAGATGGAGAGAGCTTACCACTCTCGTATGAGGAAATCCTCTAGATGCATGGTCTGAATCCCGTTTACATTTCCTTCTGCTACGTCATCAAACGTTACTACCCACTTGGGGTAGTGATCCTTTATTTCCATAAGGTTGCCAATCTCTCTGTTTGATGTCTCCGGAAGATTTCTGCAGACTTGGATATAGAGCCTCTCTTCTTGCTTTTCAGCGATAAAATCAATTTCCTTGGTACCATTCTTTCCAATGTAAACAGTAAAACCTCGC
>JBFWKK010000125.1:0-3632 GCA_050252715.1 Sphaerochaeta sp.
CCACACTGGGATGGAAATCAGGGAAAGAAACGTGCTGACAATAACCAACTTGGAAGCATAAATGGTATCCCTGCCATACTTGGAGGCAAGGATTACCGTGGAAGAACCTCCGGGCATCGCTGCCAGTATGACCGAAACACCAATGATCAAGGGATCGAGTCCCATAAATCTGGTCACCAGATAGGAGACCAGTGGTATGAAACCAAGCCTCAGAAGGGAGAAGACAATGAGGTTTCCATCCAGGCGGAGATGTTCCCTCTTCATTTCAGCAAACAGGGAACCGATAAGCATCATGGACAATGCCGTGGTACAGCCGGCAAGAGAGGAGAGCGTCATCTCCATGAATGAAGGAATCTTCACCGGAAACAACATCCAAAGCAGCCCAATATACACTGCAACCATACAGGGGTGAAGGATTACCTTCAGCGCTGCCTGCTTCTTGTTCACTGCTGCAGGACTGAAGATGGAAAGGCCAGCTGTCCACATGACCACACGTTGAGGGATCAGGTAGATGGAGGCATACATATAGCCGGCTGCTCCAAAGAGCTCACCTGCTATGGGAAGCCCCAGAAAACCGGCGTTTGAAACCAACAGTCCATAGCGGAGCACGCTCTTCTTGCCCTCATCCTGCTTTCTGTAGGTAATCCTTGAGAGAAGAAAACAAAAGAGCTGAATCCCCATGGAAACAAAGAAAATAATGGAGAAGGAGAGTAACAACTCCCTGCTGATCTCCATACGAAAGGAGAGGATAATACTGCAAGGCAGCGTCACATAGAGGACCAAGTCAGTTAGGAACCCTTTCGTACTCTCCTGGAACAACCCTACCTTACGGAGCAATGCCCCTACCGCCAACAAGGCAAAGAGCTGTCCTTGCAGATTCCATAGACTTGCGAGATCCATACCTATTCTTATCCTTCACGAACGTCGTGGTGGGACAGAGCACTGATCCATCCCACCGCCTCTACCACTAACGAACCAGAGCGGGACGCTTGGGATCGAACTTCCAACCGGGGATCAAAAATTGCATCCCCTGGGCATCGTCACGGGCACCGAGATTCTGCTCAACGTAGAGCTTGTGTGCTTTCTCGATCTGAGAGCGGTCAACCTCTATACCCAAGCCCGGTCTATCGGTCAAGGCAATATGGCCATCCTCAATCTTCATCGGCTTAAGGCTCAGGCGCTCGATCCCCTCCTGCCAGATCCAGTGGGTATCGATTGCCGTCGGATTGCCCGGTACGGCCGCCCCCACATGGGCGATCATGGCAAGTGAGATATCGAAATGGTTGTTGGAGTGGGAACCCCAGGTTAGGCCAAATTCATCACAGAGCTGACCAACCCTGACAGCACCGCTCATCGTCCAGAAGTGACAATCGGCAAGGGGAATATCCACACTCTGCAACTCCAGGGAGTGGCCGAACTGCCTCCAGTCGGTTGCAATCATATTCGTTGCAGTTGGAAGACCGGTAGCACGGCGGAACTCACTGAGAACTTCTCTCCCACTGTACCCTTGTTCTGCGCCACAAGGATCTTCACAGTAGGTGAGAATTCCATGCATATCCTTGCAAAGCCCAATAGCCTCCTTGAGCGACCATCCCCCGTTCGGATCAAGGGTCATGCGGGCATCAGGATAGGCTTTCTTCAAGGTCTTGATGACCTCAATCTCCTTCTTTCCTTCAAGAACGCCGCCCTTTAGCTTGAAGTCCTTGAAACCATAGAGGTCCTGGCTGGAGCGGGCAAGCTCCACAACAGCGTCCGCATCGAGAGCCTCGTCATGGCGGAGACGATACCAGTCTTCACTGTTCTTCTCATCATAGTAGTAGGGAAGATCGGTTTTCTTGCGGTCTCCAATGAAGAAGAGGTAGCCGAGAACCTTTACGCGGTCCCTGATCATCCCATCTCCCAAAAGGGAAGCAACCGGTACTTCAAGGTACTGCCCAAGCAGATCCAGCAACGGCGCTTCAATGGCGGTAACCACATGGATACCGGTTCTCAAATCAAAGGTCTGCAAACCTCTTACATCACTCTCATCGTTGCCAAGAGCTTCCTTGACCTTCAGGAGCGTCTGCTTGTACGCACTGATCTTTGAACCTTCAACGACCGGCCTCACATCCTCGAGGGCCTTGGTGATCTTCTGGCCGCCGGGGACCTCTCCCACCCCGGTATTTCCTTGACTGTCCGTCAAAATGACGATATTTCGGGTAAAATAGGGGGCATGTGCTCCACTGAGGTTCAACAGCATGCTGTCCTTACCTGCTACGGGAAAAACTTCCATTTTCTGAATATACGGGATCATGATATCTCCTCCTGGCTGGATAACTGGTTCATGGTAGCGTGTAGCCCTACCACTTTCATGCTATAGCGGTTTTTGCAATCTGTCAATTTTAATTATAAGTTTTATAATTTGTATCTACTATTTTATAACTTTATTAGAATATTATAGCATATTAAGAGATATATAAGACTCATAAGCGAGATCAACTATAGTACTATTCCTTGCAACACGAGAAGCCTGCATGAATTTCCTTTGATATTTTCATACTTACATGCGATACTATAACTGTATTATAATAATTTATATTAATTTCAAATAAAAAAGAGGACCTTATCATGCCCAGCGATACCGACAAATACAACATCAAAGCGGTTTCCCGATGCTTCCAGATACTCGACTTTGCCGCCGATCAGAGTGGCCCCATCTCCATCCAGGATGTATGTGCTGCCCTTGAGACCAATAGCAATATGGCATTTCGCTTGCTGGCAAGCCTGCAGAGCTCAGGTTACATGACAAAGGACCCCTACACAGGCCTCTATGCGATCAGCCTGAAGACACTCAAACTCAGCAGAAGTGCACTCCACTCCCAGGAGATCCGCAAGGTGACCATGCCATACCTGGAATTACTGTGGAACCAGTTCCCCAAGGCGAATGTGAATATGGCAGTATTCTACAATGGGGAAGTCCTGATGCTCGACCGAATCGATACCCAGAGCACCCCGCGCACCTACTTCACCCCAGGCAGACAGCTTCCCTTCCACTGCACAGCCGTGGGAAAAGTACTCACCAGTGAACTGGACGAGAAGGAACTGGATGTACTCATCAAGGAGAAAGGTCTTACCAAGTACACTGAACAGACCATCACCGACCCGGAGGTGTTCAAACAGGAACTGAAAAAGATTCGAAGCGAGGGGTGTGCTCGTGATAGAAATGAATTCATAGATGGAGACAACTGCTCAGCAGTGCCTGTACGTGGACGCGACGGGAAGATCATTGCCGGCATCAGTGTCAGCGCCCTGGTCTCGAACATGAGCGTAGAGGACATTGAGGGAGCCATACCCCGACTCAAGGATACCGCATCCAGAATATCCTACATGATGGGCTACACTTCCACTCCGGTACTGTAACAGCGTCCTGTAGGCAGAAAAGAGGGTCATCATTTCGATGGCCCTCTCTTTTGTTGCCGGATACTACTACTCAACTACAGCAAACCCACCTGCTTTCAAGCTCTGACGAAGGTGTTCCATCTGCTTCTCAGGGCTGCTCATGGTAGGAAGGAACGGCTTGCCCACCTTGTTACCCACGAGGTTCGCCAAGTCCTTCGTCGCTACCGGGAAGCTCGATTTATCCATGGCAAGAC
>JBFWKK010000126.1:0-3489 GCA_050252715.1 Sphaerochaeta sp.
GAGGCCTTCAGAGGTTTCTTTGGGCTCTGGGCCAATGATGGAAATAAGGGTGACACGTGCAGATTTACAGCTTTATATACTACTTAAATATTTGTAATATATACTATTATATGGAATACTTGACTTTCGACAACCCCTCCCTGTATCTTTAGCCTATGAATACATCTATGAATCGCATTGCTGAACTTGTCGCCAAGATGAAGGTTGACAACCCAGAGCTTATCGCCTTGTTCCTTGACCAAAAGCTTGATGATGCGGATTTGTTGGCACGTCTCCGTGAAGAAATCACAGTCACGATGCAACAGAAATACCCGAAAGCTTGGTCCTACTACACAGGCGAAGAGCAGAGTGAACAGGACTATTATTCGCTGACGAGCACTTGCTTGGCTTACTTGAGGATGTTGGACTACCTGGATCATGAAGGAGAGTCCTATGAAGATCTGAACCTACAGGGAGAGCAGGTCGTTTCCAGACCGTTTACCTTGCTCAGGAGGGTTCTCCTAGGACAAGAAACCAACGTTCATCCCGATTTTCTGGAGGATATGGCTCACCTGCTTGCCCAGATGAATGGGACAGAGGAGCGGGAGATTCCTACAAGGAGCCGGGTTGAGCAGTGGATGGCAAACCATCCAAGTGGCTTGGATCCTGAGGTGATCGCTTGGAGGACGAAGAACAAGGAACGTATTGTCGCGTTACTGATCAAGCGGATCGAGGACAAGCGAAGAAAGAGCTCATTCTACCAATTCAAGGAGGGGATGAGTGAACAAGAGAAACGCAAGCAGGTACTCACTTGGTGGAGAGAGGACCGTTTCCATCTCCACTTTGCCATAAGAAGTACTGAGGAACTCAACATCTACCTGGGGAACAGCATGGATGCTGAGACTCTCAGGATTATGAAGGAATCAGAAAAGAAGGGTATTCCCATCTTTGCAACCCCTTACTTCCTCTCCCTGATCGATACACGGCCCAAAGATCAGCAAGAGCATCCGGGAAGTGACCTTGCCTTGCGTGCCTACCTTTTCTACAGCCAGGACCTTCTCGAGGAGTTTGGTTCCATTGTGGCTTGGGAGAAAGAGGATATCGTAAAACCTGGGCAGCCCAATGCAGCAGGATGGTTGCTGCCTTCCCATAATGTACATCGTCGCTATCCAACGGTTGCCATCTTTATCCCCGATACCATGGGCAGGGCCTGTGGAGGGCTCTGCTCCTACTGTCAGAGAATGTATGACTTCCAGGCAGGCCGGTTCAACTTTGAGCTGGAGAAGCTCAGACCAAAGAGAACCTGGGAGGAACAGCTGTCCATCAACATGGAATACTTCAGGAATGATCCCTACCTCTGGGATATATTGATCACCGGAGGGGATGCCTTCATGAGCTCTGTGAAGTCCCTTCGCTCCATCCTGGATGCAGTACTCGATATGGCTCGCTCAAAGATAGAGGACAACAAAAGCCGTCCCCTTGATGAGCAGTATGCAACCATGCGCAGGGTACGCCTTGGCACAAAACTGCCGGTCTATCTTCCACAGCGTGTGACCAAGGAGTTGGTACAGGTGCTCTCTGACTTCAAGGCTGAGGCAAAGAAGCTGGGTATTGACCAGTGTGTGGTCCAGACCCACATCTCCTCAGCGATGGAGATCACTCCCTATACAAAGAAAGCCATCAGGCGGCTGCTTGATGCCGGTTGGGCGGTAAACAACCAGGAAGTCTTCACCGTTGCAGCGAGCAGGAGAGGCCATACCGCAAAGCTTCGCAAGGTGCTCAACGATATCGGGGTGCTTCCCTACTATACCTTCACAGTCAAGGGGTTCAAGGAGAACCGTGAACTTTTTGCCACCAATGCAAGGAGTATGCAGGAGCAGCTCGAGGAGAGCTCAATCGGGCACGTTCCTCAGCGGTACCTCGCTACCATCCGTACCTTCATGAGCGAGGCGGAGAAGATGGTGGAGCAGCTTGCTATGGTGCGTGAGGGTGCTGAGATTCCATTCTTGGCAACAGACCGCAATACAATCAATCTGCCGGGCGTGGGCAAGAGCAATACCTTCAGGACCATCGGCATTACCGATGAGGGGAGGCGCATCCTGCAGTTTGAGTTCGACCACACCAGGCCGCACAGCAAGGTGATCGAGGAGATGGGTTCTGTAGTCATTATTGAGTCCAAATCGATAGCCCAATACCTGAGGCAGCTTGAAGAAATGGGAGACGATCCTGCTGAATATGCCACCATCTGGGGGTACTCTGCGGGAAGCCTTTCTCCCAGAAGTCCTATTTTCGAGGGTGTTGTCCGCTGACCGGCAACCGTAAAGCAAGCAATTGGTATCCAGTCCCCTGTGTCTTTGACGAGGGGGCTTTTTCGTATATCCCTGCTCAAAGGCTTGAAAGCTGAGAGTGAGGAATAGAGCAACCAAACAGTCCAAGAGTAATGAAAAGATGCATGGGCCTTCAAAGCTCTTGCATCAAAACACTGACCATGTGCCTCCCATACGATTGAGGAGAATGCAGAAGGTAGGCTAAGCTACTCTTGGAAGGAGGGTGAACAATGGACCACAAGATTGTCATTTTGGATGGATATACAGAGAACCCAGGAGACTTGAGCTGGGACGGCTTTCGTGAAATGGGAGAGGTGGTTGTCTATGACCGTACCCCCTCTGATGCGATCGCCGACCGTATTGCTGATGCTGATATTGTAATCACGAACAAGACCCCGCTTTCAAGAGAGACTATCCTTTCTTCAGGGAAGATGCGCTATATCGGGGTGCTGGCAACCGGGTACAATGTGGTGGATATACAGGCGGCAACGGAACAGGGGGTCCTCGTTACAAACATCCCTACCTATGGCACGGATGCGGTTGCGCAGTTTGTCTTTGCCCTCCTCCTGGAGATATGCCACCATGTGCAGAACCACAGTGATGCGGTAAAGAAGGGGAAATGGAGCAGTTCCCCTGATTTCTGTTTCTGGGACTACCCACTCATCGAGCTCGCCGGCAAGACGATGGGTATCATCGGCTATGGGAGGATCGGGCAGGCTACCGCAAGGATTGCAAAGGCTTTCGGGATGCGGGTCATTGCCTATGACGCCTTCCAAGATCCTGCATTGAAAGAGAGCTATGTCACCCTCGATACCCTCCTTGGTGAGAGCGATGTCATCTCCTTGCACTGCCCGCTCTTCCCTGAAACAAAGGGAATGATCAACAAGCAGAGCATAGCAAAGATGAAGGATGGGGTTATCCTCATCAACAACAGCAGAGGCCCTTTGATTGTGGAGCAGGATCTTGCCGATGCCCTGAACAGTGGTAAGATTGCTGCAGCAGGAGTGGATGTTGTCTCTTCTGAGCCGATTAGGGAGGACAACCCCCTCCTCACGGCAAAGAATTGCCTGATCACTCCCCATATCAGTTGGGCTCCCAAGGAGAGTAGACAGCGTTTGATGGATATCGCACTGGCCAACGTGAGGGCATTCCTCACTGGGGAGCCGGAGAATGTAGTGAATGG
>JBFWKK010000127.1:0-3483 GCA_050252715.1 Sphaerochaeta sp.
CTAGTCCAGCCTTTATTTTCTATAAATGGTGGGTCAGCAAATAGCCGTGCATACCCGTCTGCATCAATTGCAGAATACATTTGAAATATATTCGACAAGTCTTTGAGGGTATATTCACCACTCATCAACCTGTCGTAGGCTTCGGCTTTATGCTTTGCTTCTGCCAGCTGCATCTCCAGTAACTCAATCTTTTGCTCAAGATCATGGCAGTAGGGATTTGGTATTACCTCAGCTCCACAACTGGGGCATTCCTTGAGTTCTGTTGATTTCGCTATCTTCTCAAGCCAATTGATATACGCCTGAGTTTTATTTTCTACTTCCATCTGGAACCAATCGTCGTAATCAAAATAAGTAGCTGATCCACCCGTCTCCTTCTCGAATTTAAGCATCATTGGTGTTCTGTCAATTGTCAGCATCACTACCTCCTTTCCCACCAGAGTAAGCACGTCTCTATACCCGAGGGGCCTGTATCGAACGCCGGAGTATCACATACTGGATACTCTCCATCTGTGTTCTTGCGGCTCTTTCTGCACGTCTTACAGGGCTCGTGGTAGACGGGGACCTCTGCGGTTACCTGCGGGGTCTTTTCCTTCACTTGAGCGCTTGGCTCTGCGATTTTGGCCTGTTTTAGGGGTGGGACCTCTTTTTCCTCTCCCACAGTAAGCGGGCTTATTTCTACCACCTTCTTTGGCCTACCAGCCTTCTTCTTGGGAGTCCCTTCTGTCTTTGCCTTAGGCGGTCTGCCGCGCTTTTTCTTTGGAGTCTCAGGGGTCTCAGATACTACAATTACTCCGCTCTCAGGGGGCTTTACAATTCCGCCCTTCTTGAATACTTCCTGAATCTCGGTGATCTCCTGAGATACGGCTTCTTCACAAAGCTCTATCGCTTTTGCTAGTACTGCCTTCTTTACTTCCTGGGTATCGAGGGCAACCTTAACCCAATACATACGGTTTCCTGCTCTGCTACTTGAATCACATTCATTCCCATGCATGAGATATCCGTTTGTATACCATGTGGCCTTCTTTAACTCATTCAGGTCTCCAATCATTCCTTCCAGTTCTTTTGCAATATCACTCATCTCTCTATCTCCTTTTGTCTGTTTGCGTTCGTGCAGATCATCATGGCAAAGTTGCCGACGTCTGCTGCCTCTCTCATGACCTCAGTCTCATCCTTAACAAGGATTGCGTCAGTCAACTCCTCAACCTCATTGGATAGCAGGTACAATAGCTCCAGCAGGGTTAATTTGTCCCAGTAACCCTTGTGCTCATTTTCACCAAGCTTCTGTTTCATCGTCTCAGTGAAGGTAGCTAAATCAGCCTCTATCCTTTCTTTACTTCGTTCCATGACTCATCTCCCATACTCCCCATACGATGTTGAGCACTACTACAGCAACAATTCCCAGCCAAGCACTGAGGGCCATGCTGGATACAAACAGCATTGATTTAAGCATCTTCTTCATCCTCGCCATCCTCGTAGAGATTGATAATCTCACTCTGATCAGTGCCGCTATACACCTTCTTGCCATCGATATACATCTCGCCATTGTTCTTGTCACACATCTCCTTAAGACCATCCGCCATGCCTACAGCAACATCAAATAACTCTTGCTGTTTTCCGGTGTTCATGGCCTTCTTTACGATTGCCACTGATCGATCTATGAGCTTGGAGAGCAGCGCTATCTCATCCTCGGTGATATCGTCGCTATGCAAGGCCTTTACCATCTTGCTATCTACAAGCAGCATCTTGTCACCTTTGATTTTGTGAGTGATCTGAGAATAGGTGGACCCTGTTTTCCAACCGCCAACCTCACCGGAAAGTCTTCTCCAGGTACCATCGTTGCCCATTCTTACCTCTATGCCATTACATACCAGGAGCACGTTCTCTATGCCCTCAAATCCTGTAGCTCTCCTGAATAGCGGGACAAGTGTATTGAACGCACCAAGCATCTCTGTTGACTCTTTGCTGGAGAGTCCAACAGATACCGTCATATCCCCGTCATAAGAAGAATGGGCCAGCACTAATTCCATCGAGGATTTCATCCGTACCATAGTTACGTTCGCTCTTGTTAATTCCATCATCTTCTAACTCCTTCCAAATCCTTTGCTTGACGCGGTAAAACTTACCGTTTTTTCTGTATTCGATTTCCGTTGGTGGCCGCCCTTTTTGCATAGACATACAAAGGTCAACTGGAGTGTTTTGCTGCATGATGTCCACCCCGGCTTGCTCAGCAATCTCCCTGAGCTGCCCCATAGCCCACTCACCCGGATACCCGGGGTGAAACACCACGAGATACTCCTGTACAACCGGGTCACTGAGTGCACCGTAGTAAGAAACCTTAAGGCTTTGCTTTCCGCTAGACTTGCCTGTATGTACATCCCATGTCCAGCTATTTACTTTCATAATGATGTTCTCAAGACCGGATATATCATCGTCACGGAGGTAGTAGCCGGGTCCATGTTCTTCCTTCGGAAATTCGTATCCACAGCATGGACAGGTCTTCGCACTCGCTCCAATGATCTCTTCGCACTCAGGACATACCTTGCTGGGCGCTACTCCTTCACGCTGCCCTTTCTTCCTGGGAGGTTTTACTTGTGTGATAGGACCGTGCTGTGCAATCACACCGGCAAAATCGAGTACCAGGCAGTCTCCGTCATGGCTCTTAAGGCGAAGCCCACGACCTGCCATCTGTATATAGAGGCCGGGAGACATCGTCGGCCTTACCATTGCTATAAGGTCAATGTCTGGATAATCAAATCCGGTGGTAAGCACATTTGCATTGGTAAGCGCTCTGATTCTTCCGGCCTTGAATTCCTCAAGGATCTCTTCGCGCTGAGCCTTGGGGGTATCGCCGGTCACACATGCGGCAGGAATGCCTCTCTCGATGAGGATATCTCGCATATGCTGAGCATGCTCCACACCGGTACAGAAGAACAACCAAGCCTTCCTGTCCCCTGCTCTGGCAATAACCTCATCGACAACCAGCTCACTGTCCTCTTGCTTGTCTACAGCCTTCTGTAGCTCGCTCTCGATATATTCTCCACCCCGAAGGTGTACGCCTTCTGTGCTAAGTTTCTTGACGGTAGACTTACTTCTGAGGATTGCTAGATAGCCTTGTCTCTGGAGCTGGGCAATACTGGTCACTTCGATGATATCGTCAAAGAGAGCGGGCTCATCAGTAATCATTCCATGGCCCATCCTGTACGGAGTTGCAGTGAGTCCGATGATACGTAGATCAGGATTAATCTCAGATAAAGCATTCAGGAACTTGCGATACATGCCTTGGTCCTTGTGTGATACCAGGTGTGCTTCGTCGATGATAACCAGGTCTACGTGGCCTACTTTCTCTGCTTTTCTATGAATACTCTGTATCGAGGCAAAGGTGATCCTGTCCAATTCCTTTACACCGATGCCAGCAGAGTAGATACCAAGCGGAGCAAAAGGCCAATGCAGGAGTAGTTTCTCGGCGTCCTGCTCAATGAGTTC
>JBFWKK010000128.1:0-3426 GCA_050252715.1 Sphaerochaeta sp.
GCCGCATGTATGCTCAAGCTCCGGAGGTCGATGGACTGACGGTGGTCATGGGAAGAAACCTCAAAGCCGGAGATCTGGTTCGCTGCGGAATCCGACGAGTCAACGCTCTCGATCTGGAGGCAATTCCCCTGACAGGAGTATCGAATGGCTGATTTGCAAGAACTGATGGACCAACTCAATGATGCACAAAAGGAAGCTGTTCTCGAAAACAGCCACCCTCTGCTCGTCTTGGCAGGGGCGGGCAGTGGAAAAACCCGTGTAATCACAACCAAGATAGCCTATGCTATTGAACAACTAGGCATCCCCCCCTACAAGATCTTGGCAGTCACCTTTACCAACAAGGCAGCCAATGAGATGAAGGAACGTGTGGCGCATATGCTTGATGGTCGCATGGATGTAGCTGACTGCAATATTCGCACCTTTCACTCCTTCGGCGCATGGTTGCTCAGGCGTTTTGGTTCTGAGATTGGTCTTGGTGCCAATTTTACCATCTACGATGACGATGATTCGCTCAGTCTGCTTGCCTCTTGCTTCCCAAACTACAAGAAGCGTGAGCTTGACCCCATCATGAAGAAGATCAGCTACGCGAAGGATCGTGGGCTCAGCTACAACGATAATTTGCAGTCCCTCAAGGTGGACTCCACCTTCAAGCGGATGTTCGAGGCCTATGAGCGAAAGTTGCACCAGGTGGGCAATGTGGATTTTGCCGACCTCATTGGTCGTAGTATTGAGTTGCTTGAGACGTGCCCGGAGGTACAGCAATGGGTACATCGAAGATTCAGTATGATCCTTGTGGATGAGTACCAAGATTCCAATGCTGCACAGTTCAAGTTGCTGCATCGGCTGGTGGGGCCTGCTACCTTTATCTGTGTAGTTGGAGACGATGACCAGTCCATCTACCGCTTCCGTGGAGCAGAGGTTCAGAATATTCTCAGCTTTCCACAGCAGTATCCGATGGCAAGAACCGTAAAGCTTGAACAGAACTATCGCTCGTGTGAGCAAATTCTTGAGGTGGCAAACAGCGTCATCAGCAACAACAAGGGGAGGCATGAGAAGCGGCTCTGGACTGCCAATGGAAAGGGCCTCAAGCCACAGCTCTTCTATGTGCAGGATGAGCAGGATGAGGCATTGCGGATCGCCTCCATCATCAAGAAGGATCGACGGTTCAATGAAAGTGCAATCCTTTATCGCACCAATGCCCAGTCAGTAGCATTCGAGACCCTGTTCAAGCGTTCCGGCATTCCTTACAAGGTGGTAGGGGCATTGCAGTTCTATGAACGGGAAGAGGTGAAGGATGCGCTTGCCCTACTGTTCCTCCTGACCAACACCAAGGATGAGGTCAACTTCAAGCGTATGATCAATAAGCCTGCCCGGGGAATTGGTCCAGGTAGTCAGGAGACAATTCTTGCCTACAGCTCTGAGGCAGATGGGGATCTTCTGGCGATGGTGCGCCTTACGCTCGAGAAAGGCGGCTTGTCAAAGAAGGCAAGCGAGGGTGCAAGACACTTCCTGAGGATGTACGAGCATGCTCAGAAAATGTTGCAGGAAGGGGAGTTGGTTGACTGTGCAAACTTTCTGATCAGGGAGTCCTCTCTCTTGGAGCACTATCGCCTTCTCGATATGCAGAATACCACGACGAAGGTTGAGAACCTGGAAGCATTGGTCAATGCTTTGGCTTCCTATGAGTCCTCCCTCGAGGGATTGTTGCTCTTCCTTGAACAGCTTTCGCTGGACCCCACCACCTTGGGAAGGGAAGACCCACGCGACAAGGATGGCGTTACCCTCATTACCATGCACAATACAAAAGGCCTTGAGTTTGACCGGGTATTTGTTGCTGGGCTTGAAGAGGAGCTTTTTCCCGGACGATCATCCCAGAGTGACGACGATGTTGAGGAAGAGCGACGAATCTTCTATGTGGCGGTAACCAGGGCTAGGAAGGAGCTCTACCTGCTTAGTGCAAGGGCCAGAAGACTTTGGGGAAAGACAGGTTATCACCATCCGAGTAGGTTTCTTGATGAGATTGACCCCTCGCTCTTGCATGTACAGGGAATTCGCCCTGGTTCTTCCTACGTGGGTGGTGGGTACCAAGGCCTTTCCAGCTTACAGGAAAAGCGAAAGA
The DNA here is from genome assembly GCA_050252715.1 of Sphaerochaeta sp. Classification (GTDB taxonomy): domain Bacteria; phylum Spirochaetota; class Spirochaetia; order Sphaerochaetales; family Sphaerochaetaceae; genus Sphaerochaeta. The sequence goes on from JBFWKK010000128.1 coordinate 2,120, forward strand.
ACCATGCCTCCTCAGTCCCCTCATCATGGGGCGCGAACGGTACCCCCCTTATTCAAAAGGGGTTTGGCAGCAAGGCCAAGACCTTCTCTATGAAAACCGTTAATGAGGCCAAGGAAGGCGAACCCCTATTCCCAGTTGGTCAGCGGGTTTATAGTGACAGCTATGGGGAAGGGGAAGTAACCAAGCTACGGATGAGTGGGGATCGAGAGGTCATCGAGGTTTCCTTTTTCAATGGCAAGCAGACTACGTTCATCAGCAAGTTTGCCCAGCTTGAGAAAATTGGGGGTGAGTGAGATGGAGAGATGTGGTCAAGCCACTAGACAAGAATGTCCGGAAGGTTATACAATGCCTACCGTTGTCCGCGCCCGTGATTTTTATCTCTATGACCGTTACGGTGTGCGATATACAGATTTTTTTCAGAATTATGGCAGAGCCATCCTAGGCCACCGACCTGAGAGGATGCAGCGGGCTATCAAGTCAACTGTAAGTCGAGGGTTGGTTGCTGAATACCCTTCGGTGTTCACAGGGAGGCTCGAAAAGCTATTGGTGAACCTGTTTCCAAACTTTCCTGTTGTTCGATACTATACCGATTCCGGGAAAGTCATGCAGGCAGTGAAAGCTGTGACGAGTGATGCAATCTTCGATCCTGCTGTATCTGCTGAGCATGCAAGCCGTACAGTGTCCTATTGGCGACCGTTCCTAGGTTTTGGCGGGGCAGAATCCGTGATGCTCTTCCCTATCCTACCTTTCCCAGGGAGTTTCGTACCTCAGGTCGTTTGCCTTACGGAAGAAGCCTGTACAGATCAGGTCCCGCCTTCAGACGTGGTCAGTCCGTTGTTGCTTGATTTGCTCGTCAAGACAACTGCGAGTTTGATCCAGGTGATGGAGTCGGAGGAGACAGTTGCAATGCGTATGAACAATCCTCTTAAAGGGGTGTTCAGGACACGGGGACCGTACGGATTGACGGGTCTCAGTGAAACGCGCTATGCGGCCTTTGCCAGGGAAGCACAAGAAAAACAGATGGTGTTTCCCCCAACAGCGGATATTCCGTTCATCATCCCTGGTTCCTATGCCAAGGGGGATGTAGTTGGATTGGTGGAATTGGCCAGCCGATATGCTGATGCTGTACTATAGAAATGGTTGTAGGAAATACACCATGCACAAAACACACGCAAGGCTTGTCCTTGCAGAACAGGATGAATAGATGAAGACTATTTTTGTGAAACCGCTGACGATTCAGAAGAAATGGTATCTGATTGATGCAGAGGGAAAGGAGCTTGGCAAGGTAGCAGTTGCCGCTGCACGCA
>JBFWKK010000129.1:0-3393 GCA_050252715.1 Sphaerochaeta sp.
TTCCGCTTACTGTACAAGAACGCCTTGATCTCTTTGCAGCTGAAGGATCGTTCAAGGAGATGAGTAGTGGAATGCAGTCGATGAACCCCATCTCCCTTGCAGGATATGAGGAGAAGCTGAAAGAGAACCAAAAGAAATCCTCGCTGAGTGACGCTGCCACCATCGGTCGTTGTACGGTTGAGGGAAAACCCGTGGTTGTCGGAATCATGTCCTTTGCTTTCATGGGAGGCAGCATGGGTTCGGTAGTGGGAGAGAAAATCACCCAGGCCATGATCGAGGGAGCTCTCAGTGGAGACCCTGTAGTCCTGTTTACTGCCAGTGGTGGTGCCAGGATGCAGGAAGGTATCTTCAGCTTGATGCAGATGGCAAAGACAGCCAGCGCTGCCGCTCTATTGGAAGAGACCCAAACCCCACTCTTTCTTGTCTTGACCAATCCTACCACCGGTGGTGTGACAGCCTCCTTTGCTATGCTTGGGGACGTCATACTCGCAGAACCCGGGGCAATTATCGGATTTGCTGGACCGAGGGTAATCGAGGGAACCATCGGAGAGAAGCTCCCTGAAGGGTTCCAGCGCTCAGAGTTCCAGCTTGAGAAGGGTTTCATCGATTCCATTGTTGAGCGCAAGAAGCTGAGAGAGACCCTCTCTTTCCTGATTGAAACCCACACAAGGAGGGCCTAATCCATGGCAGACAAGAAGAAACCCGTACTGCAAGAGACGGTAGAACATATTGAATCCATTCTCAGCACCAGCCAGACTTGTGAGGCAAAATCATCATGGGATTGTGTGCTTCTCTCTCGCCAAAGTGGAAGAACTGGAGCAAAGGCCTTCATCAACATGATCTGTGACCAGTTCATGGAGCTGCACGGGGACAGAACCTATGGGGATGATCCTGCCATGATCGGTGGCATTGGAATGGTAGGGGGCAGGGCCGTCACTTTCATCGGAAACCGGAAAGGTGCCAATTTCAGGGAGAATGTTTCCTGCAACTATGGAATGAGTAATCCTGAAGGGTACCGTAAGGCGTTGCGTCTTGCCAAGCAGGCAGAGAAATTCGGCCGTCCCGTGGTCTGTTTCATTGACACCCCTGGAGCATACCCCGGACTTGGGAGTGAGGAGAGGGGAATAGGGGAGGCAATCGCCCAGAACCTGAAGGTGTTTTCAACACTCAAGACTCCAGTGCTCTGTTTTATCATTGGAGAAGGTGGTAGTGGAGGAGCCTTGGGTATCGGCATCGGGGATAAGCTCTACATGCTGGAGAATGCTGTATATTCAGTCATTACCCCTGAAGGGTTCGCTTCCATCCTGCTTCGTGATCCATCGAAAGCCAAGGAGGCGGCTGAGGCCATGAAGATGACCAGCCGGCACCTGAAGGAGTTCGGGGTCATTCATGACATCATTGAGGAAAGGAGTCCAAAAGAGACAGCTCAGTTGATCAAGGAAACCATAATTCGTGACCTTGACAACCTCTGCAGCAAGCGGCCTGAGCACCTGGTACGATACCGGTTGAAAAAGATTCGTGGTATCGGGGAAGTCAGTGGGGGAAAGGAGTGGTGGCAACCGCTTCTTGAGGTTTTCACCAAGACCCAGAGCTTCCGCTAAATGGAACGTGCATTCTTCTCAAGGTCCCGGATGCCGGGAATGAAGAAGATGGCAGTCAGCAGGGAAGAGAGCAGATCGGAAATCGGTGCTGAGTAGAGGATCCCCTGCAACCCAAAGAAGTGTGAGAAGAGCAGGATGGAAGGAATGAGGAAGAACCCCTGCCTAGAAAGGGTGAGCAGGAGTGCAATCCTGCTCTTGCCAATTGCTTGGAAAAAGTTTCCTGCGATAATCTGAAACCCTACCAGTGGGGTGAGGAGGAACCAACGTGTCAGGGCAAAGGTCCCGAGCTCGAGCAGTGCCGGGTCACGGTTGAACATTGCCACCATGGTGGTCGGGAAGAACCTTGTAGCTAGGTATCCTACCATGATCACAGCGGTGGAGCTGATAATGCCAAGCTTGGTGGCTTCCTTAACCCGGTCATACTTCTTTGCCCCGAAATTGAAACTGATCAGAGGCTGTACTCCTTGCTTGATGCCGATAACCGGCATGATAAGCAGGGTGTGCAGGCTGTTGACGATTCCCATGGCTGAGATACCAAGGTCCCCTCCATACTGCAATAGGGATTTATTGAGGATGATGTTCAGGAGACTGTTGGTTATCTGGAGTACAAAACCGGGCAATCCGAGGCTTATGATCAAGAGGGTATTGTGACGGCGGGGACGGATGGTGCTTAGTTTTAGCTTCACCCTGCTACGCTTCCCCAGGAAGTAGGAGAGTACCCAGGTAAAGGAAACCATCTGGCTGATCACCGTAGCGAATGCAGCCCCTGCCATTCCCCAATCCAAGGCATAGATGAAAATGGGATCGAGTACAATATTGGTACCGGCACCAAGGAACATGGAAAGCATGGCAATCTTTGGGTTTCCATCAGCACGAATGAAGTTGTTCATTCCCATATTGGTTACCTGAAACAATGCTCCAAAGAAAATGATGCGCATGTAGCTGGTTGCGTAAGGCAGTACCTGGTCACTTGCTCCAAAGAGAATAAGAATATCGGTAAGAAAGATTTGCCCGAGTACCAGGAAGGTGAGTCCGCTGCCAATAAGCAGGAAGAAAGCATTTCCCATCACTTCCTGTGCTTGGGCTTGTTCTTTTTGTCCAAGGCGAATGGAGAAGAGTGTTGCTCCCCCAATTCCAAACAGTACGCCCATTGCCATCAGGATGATCATGATTGGAAAGACAATAGTAATACCGGCAATACCATCAGCCCCGAGGGATGGGCTGTTCCCTATGTAGATCCTATCAACAATGTTGTAGAGTGCATTGACCATCATCCCTACGATGGCTGGAACACTGAAGCGGACCAACAGCTTGAAGATTGGTTCAGTGCCAAGAGGGTTCTCTTTTTCGAGGGTGGTGGTTCTCATTGTGCCGGCTCCTCTTTCAGGGCCGTGAAGATGGCTTCCAGGTCACTACAGAGCCTGTTGTAGGTATCCTCCCCTGCAAGTTTGCTGATATGCTCGCTCCAGCCACGGACCACCGGAACCACTGATGATTCCAATGCCTTTCCTCTCTCCGTAAGATAAATATGATTGCATCGCCTATCCTTGTCATCATGCTTGCGTATGATGATTCCTTTCTCTTCAAGGGTATGCACCGTACGTGTGGTTGCCGCCTTATCGATATGCAGCCACTGGGAGAGATCTTCCTGCGTCCTTCCTTCCTCACGATAGAGGCTCATGAGGATTCCCACCTCAGCGCTGGTTATCCCATAGGGTTTTAGACGGGCGTTGAGATACATCTGCTTGTTTCTATGGAGGATGGCGATCAAGCGGCCAAGACTGGTGTTCAT
>JBFWKK010000130.1:0-3325 GCA_050252715.1 Sphaerochaeta sp.
CCGATGGATTTCGAGGAGTTCCTCTGGGCTCTAGAAAATGAAACACTTATGGACTACATAAGAAAATGTTTTTCAGAGAAAAAGCCGATGGGACAGGTCCTTCATAGAAAAGCCATGGACTACTTCAGGCAATACCTCATCGTAGGAGGAATGCCACAAGCAGTTGAGGAATATATACGGACTCGTGACTTCGATCGGGTAGACCGAATTAAACGAGATATTCTCACGTTGTACCGTGCCGATATTATAAAACATGCCAAGGGCTATGAAATGAAAACAGAGCAAATCTTCGATGATATTCCTGCACAGCTCCAAAAGCATGATAGGAAATTCAGGGTATCCTCGTTAAAGAAAGAAGCACGTCTTCGTGATTACAAGGATGCTCTTTTCTGGCTAGATGACGCCATGATTGTGAACATCTGCTACAATTCCAGCGCACCAACCATTGGGTTGAGACTAAACATGGACCGTATGACTCTTAAATGCTATATGGCAGATACAGGTCTACTCATCAGTCACGCATTTGATGAAAATGGAATTGTGAGTGAAGAGCTATACAAGAAAATACTCTTCGACAAGGGTTCATGACGGTAGTACTGCAGTCGGGAGAGAATGGATGTTCTTCCCAGGCAATTGCTCAGTTGATCAGCGAGATAAAGCAGAGGTTCCCCATTGCTGTAACGCTCTCGCTTGGAGAGCGACCCTGGGAGGACTACCTGGCATGGAAGCAAGCCGGAGCCGACAGATACCTGCTTCGTATTGAGAGTACCGATGAAGGGCTCTATCGCGCCCTTCATACCGACCGTACCCTTTCAAGCAGGATGAGGTGTCTTGATCAACTCGAAGCGTTGGGCTACCAGGTAGGCAGTGGCATTATGGTAGGACTGCCAGGACAGTCCCTCTCCACGATCGCCCGCGATATTCAGTTCTTCTCTGAGCGGCAGTTTGCCATGATCGGGATCGGCCCGTTCATTCCCCACCCGCAAACACCGCTGGCAAGAGAAAAGAGAGGGGATCTGAATCTTACCCTCAATACCATTGCCTTGACCCGTATTGTTACCAAGTACCCGTGGATGCCGGCAACAACGGCCCTGGGAAGCTTACAGAGAGATTACCGTAGGGATGGTCTTCAGGCTGGTGCAAATGTGATCATGCCCAATTTCACCCCTCAATGCTACAAGAACCAGTATGCCATCTATCCCAATAAGCAGTCCAAATCAGAGAGCAAGAAGAGCCTGGAACACCTGGCAAAGCGTGCAGGGCTCAGTGTTGATTATGGGAGATGTGACTCCCTGGTCCCTGGGTGGCATTAAGACCTTGGGTTGACCATGGTCCTGAATCCAGCCTATAAGAGATTCATGAAGCACGTCTCAACCGAGCGATTGTCACTGAAAACACTCTCTTCTTCCGATGGAGAGATGCTACAAGCGTTCTTGCTGCAGAACAGAACCTTCTTTTCCCCGTGGGACCCATTGCGGGATGATGCTTACTACAGCAAGGAAGCAATACTACAGAGGATTGAAGAGGAGCTCCTTCTCGCTAGGGGAGGAAAGCAGCTAAGTCTCTACCTTACAAAACAGGGAGAAGCGAGGATCATAGGGAGTGTGACATTGTCAGAGGTCCATTCCAGTCGTGTTTTCTTGGCTACAAGCTGGATGAAGAAGAGACCGGCAAGGGATACATGGCTGAAGCGGTTGCACGAGTGACAGCTATTGCATTCAATGAGCTGCAGCTTCATCGCATTGAAGCAAACATCATGCCAAGAAACAGAAAATCCATCCGTGTGGTGGAACAGAACGGCTTTACCTATGAAGGACTGAGCAAGCACTATTTGAAGATTCAAGGGAATTGGGAAGACCATGCCCATTATGTAACGTTGCATGAGGAGTGGATGTAGCACACCAGAGAGGAGCATATATACCTCTATTGGGGTAAGAAAGGTGAATACGCTGCCCAATCATTGGTTTGCAATACCCATGGAGGAGAAACGGAAATATGATTCCCCCTTCTCCTCGGGGTTGCTCTACCTGCAGAAGACCTGCACCGTCGACTCATCGGTTTCCACATCGATGCTCATCAGTTCCAGGGCATCCATGATCTCCTGCATGTTCTGCTCGTCAATTGAGGCGAAGTCAAAAGGAATGCCACTTCCATGCATGGACTCCTGGATCTTATCCTGTGCCTCGGTTGGAATAAACTTGGAGATATTCAGTCCCGCCTTTACCAAGGCAAGCGGGACCTTGACCGAAACCCGCTCACTGGATTTTCCTTCCTTCGGTTCTACTTTTACATAGAGGTACTTTCCCCTGATATCCCCAGGAAGGGTTTCCTTGGAGGTTTCTCCTTGCACTGACTCCTTTTCCATGACCGAGAGGAGTTTTTCTGCCTCATCGGGCGTGAGTTTCCCCTCACTGACCATGTGCAATATTCTCATTCTTTCTTCACTCATTGTGGTTTTCTCCTAGATAATGTGAATCTCAAAATCCTTATCTTTCGATCGAAATGAAAGTTCTGTTCCAATGCTGGCACTCAACAGTGAAGGCAAGGCCTTGATCAAGGGATAGTAGGAGCGTGTCTGTCTTGCTGTCCCTGGTATGAGCAGAAGAATGACATATGCAACCGCACCAAGCAAAAGAATAGGGACAAAGAGCAGGTAGATCAGTCCCAGGGGAAACCAGAACCTATGAAGCTTTCTCTCTCCCTGTACCGTACATTGTAAAAGCATCGGCAGCATTATTCCATCTCCCTCAGTGCATCGCTCGCGGTAATCTCACCCCGCTCTATTCGGTCAAGAATGCTCGAGACTGAAGAGGAAACCTTCACGGTGACATCTACTATGTCGAGCTGGTTTGCAATACGGTTCAAGCGGTTCTTCACCGTTGGATAGCTGATGTTGAAGATTGACTCCATCTGCTTGATGGATCCATTGGTCTTGATGAAGGCTGCTATAAAGATCTGGTCCTCCATGCTTAGCTCAGCAAACGGTGGCAGCTGAAACTCCCCCTCTATGGTTATGTTCTCCTCAGGTATGCGTACCTGGGTAATAACGAACTTCTTTCCACCAGTCATGGTGCGTAGTTTCTGCCAACTGTGTTCCATATGCACTCTCCGTCTATGTCCAATCTACAAGGGAATAGGTGTGTAGTCAATACTTCTATATTAATTTTATTAATATTTATGTTTATTTTTATTAATTTTATCAATTTTTAAAGGACTTCAATACAAGAAAGGTGATTTTTAGCTTGTACCAGTCAAGAAAAGTTTACACAGAAAGTGAATTTTTATTGATTCGATTTTTCAAAGTAGACATGAAAGACTTTTTGCT
>JBFWKK010000131.1:0-3157 GCA_050252715.1 Sphaerochaeta sp.
GTTTGACAGCGCAGATGTCTTGGAGATATCAAACCTCAAGGTTGGATATACATCTATCCTCTCTCCGCTCGATTACGCACAGAAAGATATCTCAGTAGCGGAGTCCAGCAAGGCTCTACAAATTGGCTATTACAAGCGTGGCACTACCCTTGGTGGGATAATCACTGTTCCGCGTGGCACGTCTAAGGAAGTCAAAGACCAGCTCAAGATAATGTTTAATAATGAGTTCGCTGGAGAAGGCAACGCTTACAAAACAGGCATTATCGAAGACTCCATGAAATATGATCCAATACGCTTGACCGAGAATGACTCAGCCAAGATGAACGATGCACAGTCTTGGACCCTTCAGGAAGTGTGTCGACGTTTCGGAGTGCCCCCCTTCTTTGCGGGTGATCTTACCAAGGCAACCTTCGCAAATAGTGAGCAGCAGAACCTTAACCTGATTCAGTTCTCCCTCCAGCCTCGTGCTGTGTTCTGGGAGAGCGCTCTTGATGAAAAGATTTGCAAGAACGGTCAGTATATAAAATTCTCAATGGCCGGATTCCTCCGAGGCGATCACAGCGCTCGGGCAGCCTTCTATCAGAGTGCTATACAAAACGGATGGATGACTGTAAATGAGGTCAGAGCTCTCGAGGATCTTAATCCTGTTCCTGAGGGCGATACCCTTATGTTCCCTATGAATTACCTTTCTCTCTCAAAGGCCATCACCGCTGAACCAGCTAATAATTATGGGATACCGGAAAGCGTTACTTTGGAATCAATTTCCGAGCCTGTGCCTTTTGAGGAGAAGCGCAAAGCGGCTGACTTGTCGTTCATCTCAGAGGCACAGGCCGTTACTCGTACATCTCGCTCCAAGGTGGAAGCATTGATCAGGGCACAGTTAAAAGCTGAGATCGCTGAGCTCAAACGGTTAGCTACTGCTGGTCTTGATGCAGAGGGGATTGCTGCCGAGTTCAAGAAGTTCGCTGACAGTCTTGCTACTGAGTATGGCCAGAAGTACATCCCTATTTTTAAGGCGATTATTGATCGGCTCTTCCCTGTGGTACAGAAGCAAGTCAAAACCGGAAACGATGTTCCAGAAGACCAGAGGCTTGCTTATGCGGCCAAATACGCTACCAGCATGGCAAATCGCCACGGTAATGACAGGGTAAAAGATGTCACCAAAGCAGTTACAAATCTCACTCCTGATGAAATCACTACTCGCGTAGATGAAATATCACAGGACTGGATAACGTCACTCCCCAAGAATGAAAGTCAAGAAGAAACCAACAGGGCAGGGAACGCATTTAATCTCTTCCTCTTCGGTCAACTCGGGGTGACTTATATGCATGTAGTGGCCAACGCTGATGCTTGTGAGTTTTGCAAGAAGCTTGACGGAAAGGTTGTTGAAGTTAATGGTGCTGTGCTTGATAAGGGTGAGAATGTAGATGACGGAGTAGGGAATATTCGCATCATCCAGAAGACCTATAAACACCCTCCGTTTCATACACATTGTGAGTGCGGAATCGCACCAGGGAGATGAGCGTAATGAAGAAGAAGTTATTTGAAGACAGTCCTAGTGGTGAAATCAAATTTACCAGATTACCGGAAGAGCGCCTTACTGAGGCAAAAGGCTCCGTAAGTGCATGGGAAGCACAGGTATGGAAAATCGGGGTAGTTAACCTTAATGGTCGTGTATACGGTGAGCCCCTTGCCAAGCGGGTCGTAGCAGAGAGTAAAAGCACTGTTGCTTATGATGGACATAATGGTGATCGCTACGGTGACTATGGCCCGGTTAAAGCGGTGTGTAAGAATCCTCAGATTAAGGACGGATATCTCTGCGTAGATGTATTTGTCTTGGATGAAGAGTACTCCAGGAAGCTGGAATCCATCGCTGAACATGGACTGCCTATCGGAGTGTCGAGTGTTGGATACGGGGAGACAGACCAGAACGGAGTAGTCAATGCAGCCACTTATGAGTTGGTTCGGTACCTTGATTTTGTCACCACTCCAGCCGGTGGAAACGGGGCTGTTAAAAAAGAAAGTGACCGCGATGAAGAGACAGAAGAAGAGGGTGGAGTGCCTCCCTTGGAAACCGAAGAATCGTCTTCGGATGTTGAAGCAACGCGGAATCTATATCAATCGATTCAGGACTTGATCCTGAAAGGAGAACACGATGAAGAATAGGAAGAAATTGAGCGAAGAGCAGAAGACTCAGCTCGAGGCACTCAGGAAGAAACAGAAGGAAGCCTTCGATGCGATGATGGCTGACGAAATGACAGAGACGAAAGTCAATGCATGGAAACTGGCCACCAAAACTTTGCATGACTACGAGGACAACCTCGACAAGGAAGACAAGGAAGAGATTGAGACTCCTCTGGAAATCGTTGAGGCAGAAGAGCATGAATCGCTCAATGAGGATGCAAAGACATTCCTTGAGAAGATTCGTGAGGCTGTGTCGGTAGGCTCAACCTATACCGGGTTGGTCCCCTCTTCTATCGCAAGTGAGATTGTAAAGAAGCGTGAGACCTACGGTAAGTTCCGCTCCTACTGTCGTAAGATGACCGTTGCCGGCGATTACACCATTGCAGTTGATGGTGACCAGGCAACCGTTGATTACGTCAGCGAAGGAAACGGAGCTGGAGAGGTTACCCCGTCACTGACCATGGTATCTTTCTCTGCTTACAAGCTTGGTGCCTTGATTAAGGTCTCCAACGAATTCCTGAACGACGTTGCTGTTGATGCCATGAACTGGCTCACTGACAATATCGCTCGGGCATTTGCCAAGAAGGAAGATGCCGAGATCATCAAGGGCACCGGCTCTACTGCTTCGCATATCACTGGTATTCTGACCAGTGTGACCGCAAACGCAAAGACCGCCGCTGCTGTGGACGCTGTGACCCTCGAGGAAGTAAAGGGCCTTATCGATGAATTGGGTGATTACAAGGACGGAGCTGTTCTGATCATGAACCCAAAGACAAAGACCAAGCTCAAGCTGTTGAAGGATGATTACGGTCAGTATTACTTCCCGATTCAGCAAGATCTCAAGGAGATTGAGGGACTTCCTATCATCACCACGACAAATGTTGATGAGATGGCCGCTGACAAGCGTGCAATTATCGCAGCGAACTTGAGCTACTATCAGTTGGTTGACCGCCAGGGGATGGATATCAAGATT
>JBFWKK010000132.1:0-3123 GCA_050252715.1 Sphaerochaeta sp.
CTCGACGATTATCAGTGTGTTGGCATTATCCATGCAATATACTCCTAAAGACCGGTGGTCTTAAGTTAACACATATACTGCCGGCTTCAGCTTTTGTCAACGCTTAGTGAAAAAACTTACTATTCCAGGAGCGTGCTTTTGAAGACTCCAGCATCCCCAGGATTAGGGTTTTTGAACAGTCCCCAGGAAGCAATTCCTGATCCTTCTGTCTCAAAATGGAGTTGCTGTTTCCCATTGCTCGCCAAGAGAAACCGGTACTGCGAAATGGTGGAAAACCGCATCATACCCACCTTGGTCTCCACCTCAACCAGAACGTGATCATCGGTGTACTCTACACGCTTCACACTCCAGCTTTTTGGATTGAAATTTGTGGTGTTAAAGATTTCTGCATTCAATCGGTAGGCTATCTGATATGAATGATCACCATCATAGGGGATCTGCTCTCCAAGGCGATCTTCTGGAACCAATGGATAGAGCTGGCAGGGTTTCTCGAAAAGACCATGGATGACATAGGAGCCTTCTTCAAAGCTGACAAGGTAGTCCAACTGCCTGCATTTGCCTTTATTATCTTCCTTTGTCAGGTTTACCCATCTATAGCGGCCTTCCCACCCAGGTGTTTCTACCCACAGCCGCTCCACGGCTATCTCTCCCACCCCCTTTTTCCTTGCAGCAATCAGTATCTCATACTGAGTATGGCTGGTAAGCGGTCGCTCATTGGAACCCAAGACGGCCTTGTTCTCTTGTGTGTGAACCATTGGTTCCTTATTGAGATAAAGGTCATAGTACTCAGCACCTTCCACTTCCTGCCAACTCAGGTGTATTTGGTTGGGGTGGAGTGCATCAACCTGAACATCCAAGACTGCTGCAAATACACATGGTAGGAACGTAGATATAAGGAATATCACGTACAGCCGTTTCATATCTACACTATACATCTACTACACCAGCTTGCAAGAGGAGATGGCAATCGCTACTATCATCACATGAATATCTCTTTGGTTTCCTGTTGTCTTGAAGAAGGCAACCTCAGTTATCCTCTCGGCGCACTCTGCATCCAAAGCGCGCTCGAAACAGCAGATATGAGAGCAGAGCACCTGCCCTTTACCTTGGCAGATGATCCCTCACAGGCGGCTCTCGATGTTGCAAGAATGCGGCCACAGGTTGTTGGTCTTTCTGTATATCTCTGGAACAGAACCTGGATGGACCGCTTCACGACGGTATTACGAGCACAGAGCTCTGACCTGGTTATTTTTGCAGGAGGCCCCGAGGCTACCGCCAATCCTTCAAGCTTTGACCTATCCATTCTCGACTTTCTCATACTTGGAGAGGGAGAAGAAGCGGTTGTGCAGGCAATTTCTGCCATCAAAGAAGGAAAAAATATTGAAGGGGAAGGGATTGTGACCAATCTCTACGAGCTCTCCTGGGCTCCATCTCCTGATCTTTCCGTGCTTCCTTCCCCACTCCTCAACCATCATGCGGATCATTTTCTGAAAGAGGGTTCAAGCGTTCTGTGGGAGATGACACGAGGTTGTCCTTTTCACTGTTCTTTCTGTTTTGAATCCAGGGGACAACGCTCTGTCCGGCATTTTCCACTTGTGCAACTTGAAGCAGAACTTGATCTGCTTATCACCAAGCAGGTTGGAGAGGTGTATATTCTCGATCCAACCTTCAATATGGACAAAGAGCGTACCCTTACGATTCTGTCCATGCTTGCAGAGAAGCAGAGCGACATCCATTTCGTGTTCGAGATCAGGGCAGAACTTTTGGACAATGAACTTGCAGATGCCTTTGCAAGAATCAACTGTGCCTTGCAGATAGGTCTGCAAAGCAGTGACCAAGCAGTACTGAAAACCGCCAACAGGAGATTTGACAGCAAGCTCTTCGCAAAGAAAATCTCTTTTCTCAATGCACGCGGAATCCCCTTCGGCCTAGACCTCATCATTGGACTTCCCAATGACAATCTCAGGTCATTCATCAAGAGTGTTGACTATGCGGTCTCCTTGAAACCGAGCAATCTTGATGTATTTCCTCTCTCCCTGCTTCCAGGAACCCTGGTTGCAGAGCAAGCAAAGGAGTTTTCAATCACTCACTTGCAGGAAGCCCCCTATACCATTATTGAGTCTCCCACGTTCCCTCAAAAAGACATGCAAAAAGCCCTGGTATTAAAGGAATCACTTGATCTGTTCTTTACCAAGGGACAGGCAGGTATGTGGCTAACGAAACTCAGCGAGGTGGTCTCTTTGAGCCCCTCATCGATCCTCTTCTCTTTCTCCTCTTTCCTGGAAACGTATCTGAAGAGAAGTAGGGAGCAAGCAGAGGATATAGATATCTACTTGCTGCAAGAGACGTTTGTCCGCAGCTTCCTCAGAAAGCTTGGCCTTGTTCAGTATGAGGCTGTCATGCTCTCATTCATTGAGCTGCATCAAGGGATTGCCTTTTTCCATGAGTGCGGAGAGAGTCCAGTCCTGCAACTCTCCTACTCGCTGGATGCTCTCTCTGAATTTGAACATCTCTCGGCGGATGCATTCCTGAAGCGATACCCTGAAAGGCAAGAAGAAAGTCTTGGAATCACCAGTGATATGGATGGAAGACTGCTTTTTATACCCCTGCAATAGAACTTACGCTTGAGAAGCGTACAGAAATCCCGTACAGTGAATCAAAAGGAATGAATAACCGGTGAAGATCAGAAAACAAACAACCAGGCTATTGCTGGCAGTGATTGCCGCTCTGGCACTGATGAGTAGTTGTACTATAACTGAAAACATATCCTTCAAGCAGACAGGATACCATGCCTCGGCATATGCCTTTTCTGTTGAGGATTTTTTCATTGCAGTCCTGGAAGATTTCAGTGAATTTTCTACGGAAAATGAGGACATCTCCCTGATGGACAAGGCAATTGGGGATTTTGAAAAAGCTTTGCGTTATAGCCCCACCACCAAAAACGTTGGATTGAAAAAGCTTGATGAGCACTCCTATGAGGGAGTGTTTGAGTTCACCGACTTGATGCGTTTGGTAACTGACTTGGGAGCAGGAGAGAATCAGAGCCTTTTGGAAATCAACGGGAATTCCATGACTTTCTTCCTCTCCATGGACAACTATGAACAGCTGGTTCCCGTCATCCCT
>JBFWKK010000133.1:0-2304 GCA_050252715.1 Sphaerochaeta sp.
GGGATTTCTCATCAAGCGCAGCTTCCCCAGCATATTCCTGCAACAGAAGCAACACAGAAGCAGCATCACTTGAACCACCACCCAAACCAGCCTGGGAGGGAATTCGTTTCTTGCAATCTATATGTAGAGAGAGGGGTAACCGAGTTCGCTCACACCATAGGCGGGCAGCCTTGGTCAAGGTATCCTCTCCATCAAGTTGGAATGCTTCCAATCCAGTTACTTCTACCTTGAAATTGCGCTCCCCCTTTACCGTGATGGAGACATCATCGGCAAGATTCACCAAGGCAAATAGGGAACGGATGGGATGGTACCCATCTTGAAACGGTTGGCCGACGGCCAGATGTAGATTAACCTTGGCATAAGCAGGACGCACAAGTATGGTATCCATGTCCTACAGAGTATCAAAGCCAAAGTTGATTGTCTAGTAAGATTTTTTCATAATTGTAAGCTTAGAGCCCTTTTTTTCGGGAATTACAGTTCTAAAAGTGACAAATTCACCTAGGATATAAAACAAATCTAGAATACAAGCTCATGCATCTTTCCATATACCAAGGGCAATGAGTTGTTGCTGGGTTTTCTCTTTCCAATTCCTGTTTGCTTGTGGATTGGCTGGACTGGGGTGAATGATGGAACCTAGTATGTATCTACTATCAGGCGAAACAACCTGTTCCAACTTCTTCAGTGCATACGTTCCTACTCCTATAAGATAGGTTGGCTCCAACAAGGCAATAAGATCCATGAGATACCGGTCACAGATTGCCTCAAGTGCCAATCTCTCAACCTTGGGAAGCTTGTCAGGGGTGATGTTTTTTGCGTATCTTGAGCGCTCCATGAATACGAGAGGACAGTAATTGACGACAGCCATTTCCTTGGCGAATGCATCAGCACTTGTATAGTGTTCTTCCATCAATGCCCACAAGCGCCTACCGCTGACCTCACTTCGCTGTACAGTCATTCCAAGCACTGGACGTGATGGATGCTCGATAGAAGGTTTTCCAATAGGTTCGTCGAGCTTGAGAAACTGCTTCACTGCACCCACTTCACCGAAAGGGATACCATTTTGTGCCATACCGAAAGGTCCGGGATTCATTCCCAGCATCAGTGCCTGTATGGGATGGGAGAGATAGGTCCTCAAATAGGCTTCATGCATGTTCCAGGCATATTGTAATGGATTGTAAATATACAAATCGCCACTGAATCGCAATTGCTCCACCTGCCAAGCAAACAGCTTTGTCCGTTGCACGATTTCTTGTGAGTAATGCTCCACCACTGTCCCCCCTAGCACAAAAGTCGGTTTGTACCGTATGATACCCCAACATGGCACAAAAGGTGGAGAAACTCAAGGGAATCATTTTTGACAAGGATGGGACGCTGTTTGACTACGCCCAGGTCTGGGAGACTATCCTCAAGGAAGGTATTCTACTTACCTTCAACTCCATGGGAAAGCAGCACCATCAGACTGCCAGACAGGCAATGTTGAGCCTGATGGGCATCGATGAAGCGGGGCAGTGCATTCCCCGTGGCTTGTTGTTCACCCATCGCAGGGTCCAAATTCTCAGAAGATTCCTGCTGTATTGCATCCGATATCGTGTAAACGCAATCAAGGCAATCAAAGGGTATAACAGAAGTGTCAAGTACAGTGAAGTTCTACTCAACGAAAAACTCAAGCAGATGGATTTCTCTGTCCAACAACGCTTGTTCAGACGCTTGAAAGAAGAGGGGTACCATATCGGTGTCATTACCAGTGACAATGCTTCCTCAACCAATCTGTTTCTCTCCTTGATGGGGTTGGAAAAAATGGTAGATTTCATAGCCAGTAGAGACAGCAACTATCGCAGGAAACCCCATAGTGAAGCCTTCAATGCATTCTGTACACAAGCAGGAATTACCCCCTCCCAGGTGGCAATGGTAGGAGACACACTCACTGACATGCTGTTTGCAAAACGGGCTCACGCAGGCTATCGCATTGCAGTTCTCTCCGGAAGCAATGACCAAAGAAGGCTGGAAAGACTGAGTGATGTTGTCTATGAGGATATATCTTTCCTAGACACTGACAAGAGACTATTTCCGGACCAATAGTACTTTTTAACTAAGAATCCAATCATTTTCTCTGAAACAAATTAGTCTTTTCTTGACAAATAAGGACCTTTCTGTGAGAATGATTGATAGACTCATATAAACTACATCTAGCAGATTTCTATCATTCGCATTTCTTTTGGAGATTTCCCTATCATGAAACATTCCTGGGATGACCTTGACCAATATCGCGGTGTACTGTTCGAAGGACAGTGGCCAACTATCATC
>JBFWKK010000133.1:2314-3018 GCA_050252715.1 Sphaerochaeta sp.
CAGAAAAGAAGTTTGGAGGGCGAAACGGTTTCACTGTTTTCACACCCAACAGGGAAACCCTTACATTCTCGGAAATTCTCCACGAAGTCACTCGAGTCAGTTCATATCTCCAGGAATGTGGCATAGTAAAAGGTGATCATATCGTCATCAATGGGAAAAACAGCCCAGTATGGGCTATTGCCTATCTGGCAACCCTACATGCAGGGGCAACCGTTGTTCCCTTGGACAACCAGATGAATACTGACCGTGTTGAAACACTCAGCAGTTTTGTAAAGGCCTCTTATATTTTCGCTGATAAGAATGTTCTTGAAGCACTCGATACACAGAAAGAATGGTTCAAGGAATTGAAGGGCTGTGCAACGCTCCTGGGAGAGAGTGAATCATTTCCAAGCATTACCACCCTGCATGCGAAGAAAACGTATCAGCGTGTACCAAGCTCAGAACATGATATTGCTTCCATCCTCTTTACCAGTGGCACCACAGGCAATGAGAAAGGGGCCATGCTCACACATGCAAATATCGTAAGCGATCTCTATCAGGCATGTGATGGAACATTCCTCAGCCTCGATGAAACTGACATATTGTATGCACTCCTTCCACTGCACCATAGCTATTGCTGTACAGCAGTACTGCTTGAATCCATCAAACATGGAGCAGAGTGTGTCTTTGGGCAGGATATTGTGGTAAGCAAAATGATCAATGAC
>JBFWKK010000134.1:0-2965 GCA_050252715.1 Sphaerochaeta sp.
ATATAAATACATAGCAATACGAAAATATGTTTTTAGTCATAACACCAAATACGAAAAAAACCACCCTGGGGTGGCTGGCGTGTGGTTTTTGGGTTATGGCTTAGATTATGCTGCTGTCAAAGTGTGGGGCAATTGAATGACACATGGTTTTTACAGATGCAAACATCTTTTCAAAGAAGAGAATCGAGAGTTCTTGTCCCTTTTCCTCTTGGATGCACGGGACAAAACCTTGCGCACTGGAATATATGAAGGTACGATGAAGAATGAGTGAATGCACGATAGACAACGATTTTCTCTGCAAACACAGTATGTTCGGTGGATTGAATGACGCCTCTCTTACCTTGATCAAACCATACTTGATGGAACACAGCTATGAAGAGAATGTTATGATCCTCAAGCAAGGGGAACCAAACAACAGCGTACATTTCATCGTTGAGGGGGAAGTGGCAGTCGTACGGCAGAGCGAGACCAACAAGAAACAGAGCAGGATCATCACCACATTGCATAGTGGGGATAGTTTTGGTGAGATGGAACTCATTGACATCCAAAACTGTGCTGCATCTGTGGTAACCACTGCACCCAGCCGCATCATTACCCTCTCAAACAAGGATCTCTATAGAATTTCTCTGGTTGACCTAAAGACGTATACCATGCTGGTACTCAACCTTGCGCGGGATATTTCCAGACGACTCAGATCAGCTGATGAGATGCTTGCCTTGGTGAAGAATCGCACCACAATGCCTACTGCTTCTGCTCAAGGCGATGCATCCTTGTAAGAAAGAACACCATCAACAGGGGAAACAAGGTTCCAACAAGCATGCCACTTCTCAGTGCGGCATCCTCAGCATTGAGACCTCTCAGCCACGGTGCCATGGTTACCAGGTTTGGTACGACATCTGCAGTCAGACCGATAAGCCATGGACCAAAGGCTGCTCCGGCATCTCCCCCAGCAGCCAAAAATGCAAAAAGAGAAGCTCCTGCAAGAGGAAATCGGTTTGCCCCATTGACCACAGAGCCAGGCCAAAGCAGTCCGGCACCCAGGCCAGCAAAGATACAGGCAATCAAGCTGATAATGGGGAGCGGGCTCAATGCAGCTACCAGATAACAGATTACGCAGAGCACAGAACCAAGAAGCATCGCTTTATAGAGCGGAAATTTAGCTCCCCACGCGCCATACACTGCACGTATGGTGCCTAGAAGCATGGCGAATAGGCAGAGCCCTACCAAATCCCCTACTTCCTTGGGAAGATTCAAGGCAGTTTCCGCAAAGGTACTGGTCCATTGGCTCATGGAGACCTCAGTAGCCCCTCCCACTGCAATGCCGAGTACTACCAACAGAAAGTAGCGGGAAGTAAGCAACTCCCGTATTTTGGTACGGTGGTCCTCATGGACGGCTGGGGCAAGGGGAACAAAGAAGAAGTTCACGAAATTCAGCAACGGAAACACTGACCAGATCAGGACAACCACCATCCAATTTCCCCGTCCAAAGAGTTGCAACATGATGGTTGTACCGATAATCACCACGATGAATCCCCAGGCATAGAATGAGTGCAACAGGCTCATGGCCCGCTCCTTTGCATCACCTGGAATTGCCTGGACAATGGCACTCAACAATAGTTCAAAGAGTCCACCACCGATCGAATAAATGACGGTGGCCACCATCAGGCCAAGATAAGGATTGCCGGGAAAAAGACGAGGAGCAAACGCCAAAAAGAGAAATCCGACAAAGGCAAGGAAGTGACCAAGGGTAATGAATGGACGCACCCCGTACCTGTCCACCGGCCTGCTGAAAGCCAAGTCGGCGACTATCTGGGTAAAGAAATTGAGCAAGGTAAGACGACCAACCTGCTCGAAGGAGAGGCCGAGCTCACTCATAAAGGTAACATACAAGAGTGGAGCAAGATTGCACGTCAAAGCTCCAATGAAATTCCCCAAATAACAAGCACGTATGGTTCGTTTGTACATGAAGGAGAGTATACAACCTGTACTGAGAAAATGAAACGATAAAATGAAATGACAACAAAGAAGGTGTCCTGCGACGGACACCTCACTTTGTTGTATGCAAGAGCTGCTACAGCAGGCCTACAATGGCATCTGCGGCAAGTTTTCCAGCCTTGGTGTACCCTCTGGATCCCCTCTCCTTCTCTTCTCCTATGAAAGAACGAGCGGTATAGCTTAGTGCATTCATGATGGCACTGTTTACCTTCGAGCGGTAGATGGCTGCATCCAGGTTCTCTCCTATCGTGAAGTAGGTATCGCTGGGTGCGTGATGCACTACCTCTATGGCATAGAACAACTCCCTCCCCTTTTCCTGCTCTGCAAACTCTTGGAAGTCGAAATACTGGTCCTTGTAGTAGGCAATCCATTGCGTCTGGTCAGTTGGGTCGCTCACCGTCACTGGTGTGCCGATACGCTCATAATCCATCCGCAGCTGGCTGATGGTGGTATTCGTGGTAATATCATCGGCATGACTGGTGACATACCGCAAATTCTTCTTTCCTGTTCCTCCTAGGTTCAGCTCTCTCAGTCCCTCAGCCGGTACATAGCTGAAGGTATACTCATAGGGCCCCTCTATATCGATGACGGTATCTTCATGGAGGACCTTCACACCATTCTGGATGGAGAACAGCCGGTAGCTGATATAGGTTTTGTTCTGGTAACCCAGAGTCTTCTGTATTCCTGCAAACAAGGGTGCGTCAGTTGGCAGCTTTACCGGCTTCTCTTTGCTGATTTCCTCGAAACTTGAATCTGCGTATACTTCCAGGACATAATCCCAGCCCTTGCTCATCCCGCTCATGATCGCTAGATCCAAGGGTCCGACCATAGACTCGGGGCTGGGAGTAAAGTCTACATTCTGGATAACCTGCACAAATCGATTACCAGAAAAAGCCTTGGTAACATCTGAGAGTACTGTACTTGCAAAACTATCATCACTGGTGCCGTAGGCAGCTACCGCCAAGGTGAC
>JBFWKK010000135.1:0-2860 GCA_050252715.1 Sphaerochaeta sp.
GCTCCAGTGTTGAAGTCAGAGACCAAGAGGAACCAATCTTTCTTAAGATAGCGGGTCTGTTCCTCAAACTCCTTCAGGAGCAGGGTACCTACCCCTCTCCCCTGAAAGCTGGGGTCTACGGCTATGAAGCGGAGATAGGGGGCAGAGAGGAATGCACCATGGGTATGTACCCAGGCAAACCCGGCAAGTCGGCCTTCCTCCTCAGCAACGAAGAGTAGATTGCCCTTTTCATTGCGTGCCTTTGTCAATTTTCTGATCCAATCTTCTACTGTAAACCCGTAGATCTTACCCAAGGGAAGAGCCTTGGTAAGTTGTGCACATACAGGAATATCTTCTTCTCTGATCTGACGTATCTGCATGGTTCATGGCTCCAGAATTATGGGCGGTGTGGAGGCGAAGAGCTCCAGAAGTTTTGGTGAGGGAGTGAGTTCCTGCAGTGTACCTTCCGGAAGCTCATTCCTATAGGTTAATCCAGAGAACGGGTCGTCAGCGAGGAGCATTGGGCCATCGAGATCAATCCACCTACAGAGTGGTTCGAGCGTGAGGGCACTGGTAACCGCGAGAGAGGACTCAACCATACAACTGAGCAGTACATCGAGGGAATGCTTCTCAGCTTCCTCTATGAGCCTCTTTGCTGCCTGGGGGCCTCCACTCTTTGCAGTCTTCACCACAATACCGCTGACACTACCCGCATACCGCTTAAGGTCGTCCAGGGTCTGGACCGTCTCATCAAGAATAATGGGAATGTCACTGAGCGATGAGAGAACGTTCAGCTCTTCCGGGCTGCCTTCGATTGGCTCCTCTATCAGCTCGATATTTTGGTCTTGTAACTGCTCAATGATCGAGCAAGCCTCTGAAAAGCTCCACCCTTGGTTGGCATCAAGGCGGATACGTAGGTCAGGGAAGCGCTCCCGTATCAACGTGATACGCTGGACATCATCAGGGAACCCTGCCTTCAACTTAATGGTGGAGAACCCGCAACCCGCAATAGCATCCATCATGCGTTGCATGTCGGAGGTATAGGCGATGGTAAATGAAGAACCCCGTACGGAGTTACTACTTGGCTGATCAGGGGCCTTCTCTTGCAAGCCAAGCATGGCTGTGGTGTATGCACAGGCACTCATGGTGTAAGAGAATGAATTGACCACTTCCAGTGTTTGGTTTTCTCGTATCATCTCTGGGGTAATGGTACGCTGCAAGTCCTCAAGGATCTGCTCTTTGGTAACCCCATAGTAGGGAACGACGGTAGCCTCCCCATAGGCAATCTTCTTGTCTGTTTTCATTTGCAGGAACACATTCTCACGGTAGTCAGAACTACCGTGAGCTATATGGAAGGGAGTTTTCAGCATCAGTTTAGCTGGAACTGCGGTCACTTCAAGCATCAGAGGACTCCTCATACAACAAGCACGCTACCTGGTGGTTCCCACCCTGCTCTTTCAACGCAGGCTTTACTTCCTTGCACCTAGGCATGGCCTTCGGGCACCGCTCATAGAACGGGCAGCCAGGACGAACTGCTGACGGGGAGGGAACATCTCCTTTCAGAATTACTCGTTTACGGTGCTTTGCTGCAATAGGGTCAGGGACAGGAACAGCGGAGAGCAAGGCCCTGGTATAGGGGTGCAAGGGATTGTCATTCAGCTCCTTGTTGGATGCCATCTCCACAATGTTGCCTAGATACATTACAGCAATACGGTCACAGAAGTATTCAACAACCGAAAGGTCGTGAGCGATGAAGAGGAAGGTAAGGTCAAACTCCTTCTGCAGATCCTTGAGCAGGTTCAGGATCTGTGACTGGATGGAAACATCCAGTGCACTGACCGGTTCATCTGCGAGGATCAACTTTGGGCCCAAGGAGAGTGCCCTTGCAATTCCAATACGCTGACGCTGTCCACCGGAGAACTCATGCGGATAGCGGTTTGCGTAGATGGAAGAGAGACCACACCGCTCCAAGAGGGAGAGTGCTTTCTCCTTAATCTCCTCCTCACTCAAGGAGAGCAAGCCCTTCTTCACGAAGATCCTCATGGGCTCAGCGACAATGTCGATCGCCCGCATTCGGGGATCGAGGGAAGAGTATGGATCCTGAAAGATAATCTGAAAGTTCTGTCGCTCCCTTGTCAGGTCACGCTCACTCAAGCTGGCAAGATCAACTCCGGAGAACAAGACTTCTCCGCCAGTAATCCGCTCCAGGCGGGAGATTGCCAAGATGGTGGTGGATTTTCCGCAGCCTGACTCTCCGACCAATCCCAAGGCTTCACCTTGCTGGACGGTGAAGGAAATACCATCCACCGCTCGCACAGCTCCAACCTTTCTTTTGAAGATAATGCCTTTCTCTATGGGGAAATGGACCTTAAGGTCCCTTACTTCCAACAATGTCTCACGCTCTGCCATGCTTACCCTCCTGAGGATACAACCAACATGCGACGGTCCGCTCCCCCTCTGCCTCTTGGAGTACAACCTCTGGAGGAAGCTTGGAAGCACAGATGTCCATCGCCTTATCACAACGGTCACGGAAGGGACAACCAGGAGGAAGGTTTGCCAGATCAGGAGGAGAACCCTTGATCGAATGGAGCCGCTCTACCTCTATATTTCCGATACGAGGGATGGATTCAAGCAACCCTCTCGTATAGGGGTGCTTCGGACTCCCGAAGAGCGCCTCCACCCCAGCGCGTTCCACGATACGACCGGCATACATGACACATACCTGGTCGCACATCTCTGCGATGACCCCGAGGTCATGGGTGATCATAATGACAGACGTCTGGTACTGTTCCTTCTTCTCCCGGATGAGATCAAGGATCTGTGCCTGGATGGTAACATCCAGGGCAGTGGTCGGTTCATCGGCAATGAGGATATCAGGGTT
>JBFWKK010000136.1:0-2849 GCA_050252715.1 Sphaerochaeta sp.
AATACTCCCCTTGAACAAGGGCTTGAGGCTTTTGTCTCGTGGTTCAAGCCATACTATGGATACTAGAAATACTCCCTATGATGTAGTGATTATTGGAGGAGGGGCCGCTGGGCTCTTTCTTGCTGCCAATCTACCCACTTCCAAGGCACTGTTGCTTGAACACAAGGAAGCAGCAGGCAAGAAAATCCTGATCACCGGTGGGGGTATGTGCAACCTTACCAATACCCAAGAAAAAGAGGATTTCCTGCAGCATTATGGAAGCAAAGCACAGCGCAACTTTCTGCTTCCCTCCTTTCAGGCCTTTCCTCCCCCCTCCCTTATGCATTGGTTCGAATCCAAGGGTGTCCCTCTCATGACCAGGGAGGATGGGAAGGTTTTCCCTGCTTCACTGGATGCCCATGAGATCAGGGATGTGCTGGTTAGGGAGAGTAAAGCCAGCATATGGTATCGCTCCAGGATCTCTTCACTCAGCAAGGACGGGGAACATTTCTCCATACACACTGATAAGGGGTCTTTTATCTGCAGGAATCTTGTTTTGGCCACGGGAGGAATGAGTTACCCAATCACAGGAAGTGATGGGAGTGGGTATGGCCTAGCCAAGACACTTGGGCATACCATTGTTCCTCCAAAGCCAGCGCTCGCTGCCATCATGGTGGATGCGTATCAGTGGACGCACCTTGCAGGGAATGCAATACGCGATGCATATGCAGAGTTCCATCATCCAGGGGAGAAAAAACGGTTCCTGCAAGCGACGGGAGATATACTGTTCACCCACGACGGACTCTCCGGTCCCCTGGTTCTTACAGCCAGTCGTGAGCTGAAGGCAGGAGATTCCATCACGTTCTCCCTGCTGCCGATGAAGAACAAGCGAGCGGTTCAGGAAAATCTCCTTGCGCTCCTTTCATCCCAACCCAAGAAGCATGTTTCAACCATCCTCAAGGAGGCAGGTCTTGCAACATCCCTTTCCCAGCAGGTAGTGCGGGAACTTGCGCTTGATCCTACCTGCACCCCAGCCCACCTGAACAAAGCACAACGGCAGAACCTGATCAGGATGGTTACAGAGAGACGCTTCATTATCAAGGGGATCAAGGGATTCAATGCAGCGATGGTCACCTGTGGTGGGGTGAGCCTGAAAGAGGTGGACAGAACCACCATGCAGTCGAAGATTGTTGAGCATCTCTACTTCTGTGGTGAAATTTTGGATGTGGATGGACAGAGTGGAGGATACAATCTCCAGGCTGCATTCTCTAGTGCCTACTGTGTAGCTGAACATTTGTCAGAATAGGAGGAAGATTTTATGCAATTTCTTTGGACGACCATAACCGTTGGGAACATGGAAGAGAGTCTGGAATTTTACCAGGATATTCTCTCACTACCGGTATCCAGCAGGATGCAGACACCTGCTGCTGAGATCGTGTTCTTGGGAGATGGGGAAACAAAAATCGAGTTGATCCATCACGAAGGGAATACTCCATCACCCATCGGAGAAGACATCAGCATTGGATTGTCCGTCGAGAATCTTGATGCTTTCATGGAAATGCTCAAGCAAAAGGGCATTCCCATTGCAGAGGGCCCCTTCTCACCAAATCCATCAATTCGTTTCTGCTTTGTACATGACCCGAATGGTGTCCGGGTACAATTGGTGGAACGTTCCTGATAATCAGTTGAGCCGGGATCTCTCCCGGCTCAAAACCCCTAGACACCTTTGGAATACTGACTATTTGATGCGCTTTACAGCAGCCTCAAGCAGCTCTTCCAGCTTTGCAGAAGGATTCTGGAACTTGGCAAGGAAAATCATGGCAGCAATGACGTATGGCTTGTAACTGGCTTCCTTGTACAGGGGTACCAGATACCTGTCGAATACGGAAGCTTCAACCTCACCTTCCTTGCAGGAAAGACCGGTGATGTCTGCAGGCAGGCAGTGCATGTAGAGAGCCTTTCCGTCCTTGGTGGTTTTCATCAAGTCTTCAGTACAGGTCCAATCCTTGAATTTGGCATTGTTTGCCAGACAGGTCTTCTCCAGAGCCTTCAATGCTTCCTGGTCACCCTGCTCAACAATCTTGGTTCTCTCTTCCATAACAGCAAAGGGAGCCCAGCTCTTGGGATAGACAATGTCGGCATCCTTGAATGCTTCAGCCATGGAATCCACTCTCTTGTAGGAACCACCACTCTTCTTGGCATTCTCTGCAGCGACTTCTTCAACTTCAGCCATTACATTGTACCCTTCTGGATGGGCAAGGACGACATCCATGCCAAAGCGGGTGAACAGTCCAATGATACCCTGGGGAACAGAAAGCGGCTTTCCGTATGAGGGGCTATAGGCCCAGGTCATGGCAACTTTCTTACCCTTGAGGTTCTCAACACCCCCAAAGTGATTGATCACGTGCAGCATGTCAGCCATGCTTTGGGTTGGGTGGTCGATATCGCACTGGAGGTTTACCAAGGTGGGTCTCTGTTCGAGTACTCCATCGTCATAGCCGTCCTGTACAGCCTTGGCAACAGTCTTCATGTAGGTATGGCCCTTGCCAATGTACATGTCGTCACGGATACCGATGACGTCAGCCATGAAGCTGACCATGTTGGCGGTTTCACGAACGGTCTCTCCGTGAGCAATCTGGCTGGTCTTCTCGTCTAGATCCTGGACTTCCAGGCCGAGCAGGTTACAAGCACTTGCAAAGCTGAAGCGTGTTCTTGTGGAGTTGTCACGGAAAACGGAGATGCCCAGTCCACTGTCGAACACCTTGGTGGAAATATTGTTCTCGCGTAATGCACGCAGTACTTCTGCTACCTGAAAAACGGCAGCAATTTCGTCATCACTCTCTTTCCAGGTATGGAAAAAGTCGTTGAGA
>JBFWKK010000137.1:0-2822 GCA_050252715.1 Sphaerochaeta sp.
TTGCACTTGGCAGTGAGGAGCTCAGCAGACAAGCAATGGTGTGTCTGGAGACTGGGCAACTTCGCCATGGACCGACCGAGATACTCAGCTGTGATTCTTCTTTGGTTGTCTTCCGTCAGGATGGCCCCTTGGGCCTGTTGGCGGGAAGCTTCGTGGAGTTGCAACGAAAGGCTGGCTTCTCGTGTGTGGTCTTTGATGCATCCTCCTACAAGGCACTGGAGAACTCCATCACCATCCGTTTTCCCGAGGGTGATGACATCTTCACGGTGCTTGGGGTGATGAGTGCATTCCAGACGTTGATGATCACCTATGCGTGTGCAAAGAATCCCTATACGGGACTGCCACGATATGGGAGCAAAGTAACAACAACCGAATGAAAAGAACCCCTGTTTTGTGTATACTCGTTTCGAGGTGCATATGCTGATTACTGATATCATGGAGAGCCAGAGCAACCAATTCAGCGCAACCGAGCTGAAATTGGTTGCGTATATCCGAAACAACCCGAATATCATCTTCAAGACCATCACAGAAGTGATTGAGGAGAGCAAGGTCGGATATGGATCGATCATCCGCTTCTGCAAGAAGATTGGGTGTGAGGGTTTCCAGGATTTCAAGATACGGCTTGCTACGGAGAATCCGGATGCAAAGCCCAGCCATGCAGAAGAAGATTCTCTTTTGGGGAAGTATCGCAAGCTTGCAACCAAACAGCTTGATGTGACAGTACGCAATACTGAGGACAACATCATCATTGGGATTGCGCAGGCAATCATGCAGGCGAGAAAGATTGTCATCCTTGGCTTTGGAGGTTCCTATCCTATGGCTGAGGAGTTTCTTTACCGCCTGCTGCGCATGGGGTTTGATTCGGTGACCCTTGATGCTGACAACCATGTGCAGTCGTATCGTGTCTCCTTGCTGGATGAGCGGGATGTGGTGTTTGTATTTTCGTTCTCCGGTACCACAAAAGAGATCCTGGACACGGTGACGGTTGCCAAGAAGAACAAGGCCAAGGTCATTGCGTTCACCAATCACACGAAGTCACCATTGGTGAAGCTTTCTGATCTCTTCCTGATCACTGCCATCAGGATACCGGCCCTTGAGGCGGAACTGGGGACAAGGCTCCCCTTCTATTTCCTGATCGAAGTACTTACCAACTATCTGTATGATAACTACCAGCAGGTAAGGGATGCGCTGAAGATCACCTACGATTCTGTGTCAAAGAAACAGATGTAACAAAACCTATCTACTTCCGATTCTGTTCATACAATTCAATGTATGAAGCAATTGTGTGCGAAGAGAGCATCTGGCCAATGAGATCCAGGGGAAGGTCTTCCATGCGTTTGAAACGGATGCAGGATTTACCCATGGACAATCGTTTCCCACTCTTTTCAAATGCTTTCTGCAAGAGTGCTTTCCGGTCTTCTTCCAGATAGACACCCATGAGATACAACGAGTAGTACTGCTTCTGTGCCGCGATTGCTGCATAGAGCAAAGGCTTCTTGTTATAGGTCGTAGGATAGACTTCCAAGGGTACTTCGTAGCTGAGCATTCCCCAGGAGATAATCTCCTGCATGCCTTCAGGGAGGTGAGAGAGAATGAAAGAACGCATGGGAAGAATGACGGCTTGATGTTCAAAGCTAAGGCTGTCTATGTAAGCTTGGACGGTAGTTGCATTTGATTTCATGGGGGGCCTCCTAGGAGGAAGGGTAAAAAAAGTGACCCATCAACGATGGGCCACTTTGAGTTGCTAACAGTTTCTGATTAGAAGCTGATGGAAACGCTGGGGGAAACAGTGAATTCTTCAGCATTGACTGCGTAAGAAGCACCGAGAGCATAGGTTACGCCACCCATTGCATACTCAGCATCAGCACCAATAGTGTACTCGGAAGTTGCCTTAACAATGTTGGACAAATCATTCATCTGAGCCTTGACAGACGGAGTAACCGTGAAACCTTCAACTTCAAGAGCATAGGAAGCCTCAACAGCAAGCTTGCTTACATCTGCTGCATTCTTGATATAGGCAGCCCAGACGCCAATGCCTTCAATGGTGGTGGCTGCATCAGCGGTGATGACGGTTGTCTCAGCATCAAGATCGAAAATCAACTCACCAGTTACATCAAGAGCAAAATCAAGACCAGCAAGAGCTGCTACGTCTGCTGCTGCAGAAACCAGCATCCCGTTGTTGCCAGCATAGTCGTTGGTAAGACCAACAGTTGCTTCTACGCCATCAACAGGAGTAATGGTTGCGCCAGCTACCATCGGAAGAGCCTTGAGGGTCGGATCAACAGAGAAATACACCTCTACGAGTTCAGCATAACCGAGGGTGATACCGAAGTTGTCACCAGCGGTAGCCATCTCAAGAGCGGAACCGTCGTCATCCCTGAAATCATTCTTGTCAGCAAGAACGGTAGGAGCAGCGCCGGAAACGCCACTTCCAACATGCAGAGTCAGAGCGATATCGCCCAGATCGATGCCTTCCTCTGCAAGAGCCTTGTCAAGGTAGATCTCGGCAGTTGCAAGAACAGCAGCATCAGTTTGGTACACAACACCAGTGCCACCATCCAGACTTACTTTCCAGAAATCACCAGTGAAATCAACAACAGTTGCTACTTCAGCTTCTGAACCATCCTCTGCTTGGGCAAAAGCATTCGTGGATGCAAACGTGAAATCATACCCGGAAGTGAAAGTACCGCTAACTTCAATCGGGGTAGCAGCTACGAGGCTTGCTGCAACCATGAGAACCAGCGCCAGAGTCAATACAAACTTTTTCTTCATGACGTAAATCTCCATTTTTTTGCGTGAGAGTTTATTTGTAACATCAGTAT
>JBFWKK010000138.1:0-2774 GCA_050252715.1 Sphaerochaeta sp.
ATACTGCGGTCTGGGCCATAGCCTTGATGATGTCTTCCTTGCTGTGTCCCTCGAACAGTGTCCCCTCTGTCTCATTGCTGTGCTTCATGATGTAATTGGAGGAGGCCATGCCGATAAGCTCTTCAATTGCTTCCTCTGCCGCTTCCCCTGCAATACCCTTCCCAAGGTAATCTGTTGCAATACGCTGTCCCCATTTCTTGACAGCACCGCTTTTCACCAATTCCTTTGTGGCCTGTTTGCTGAATATCTTACCGGCCACCTTGTTGGCAATCCCACCAGTGACCTTCTCAAAACCGTCAGTGACCAGATTCAATGCACCGACCCCTGCCATAGTCAGAGACCATGCAGAGAGAATGTATTCATCGCTGAGTCTGTTTCCTTCCTCGTCCTTGACCTGAAACAAGTCCTTGGCAACCGAACCGGCTTCCATCATGCCTGAGTAGATTGAGCTACCTGCCTTTGCCGCAAGGAGGCTTGCTCCACCAGTGACGGTAGAGAGCGCACCACCTGCAATGTACATTCCCATCGTAGGCATCATGGAGGGGACAATCCTGCCTGACTCAACAAGCAGGTCTGTGAACAGGCTCATATCCTTGAAGTCATTGCGGTAAGGGAGTTTCTGTGAACCCATTTCCTCAATCGCCTCATGGATTTTCTGCTTGTATGCCTCTGAATCAACACCACTGCGCTGTGCCTCAAGCATGGCCTTGCTGAACGTCATGGAAACATCAAGGTCGCTCTTCTGTGCCTTCATGGTATTGACGAACTCGGTCATGAAATTCTGCGTATCAAGCTCATAGCCGGTGAAATTCTCGATGATCTTCTGCGAGTTGCGCATTGCCTCTTTCTTGTTAATATTGGGGAATGCGTCAGATATGATGTTGGAAACAGAATAGGCCGCCTCTGCGCTCCTGGGGTCTGGATGGTTGCTGTACACGTTGTGTATCTGCTCTTCCATCTCAAGCCATTTCTTCTCATCATACTGAACAGTAAAATTGAACATCGTTTCCTCCGGTTATCAATGAATCGCTGGTACAAGTGTATAGGTGATGAAGCTGCTTAGTGGCGTTGTCTGTATCGTCCCATCCTCCTTGGCCTTGTTCAGGGCATTGCTGTCCACCTTGTATTCAATGCCTGAGTAGTATTTACCTGCATTCCCTGTGAGGGATTCGATATCCTCAGCCTTTGCATTCAACGATGAGACGTAGGCTTCTCCCTTCTTTTTAAGGAGGCTAGCTTTCCTTGTAATGAGACCCTCAAGGTAGTTCTCGACCTTGTCCACATCTACATCATCACCACTGAAGAGGTAGTTTCTTGCGTACTTATCCCCGATTCCGTACTGATCCATGACAAAGGTATCCTTGATTCCTTCCTCAAGGCTTGCCTTGCTCTTCTCATGCACTGAGGCCTCAGAGGAAAGTGTCTTGGTGCTGTCCTCATGTGCATAGACAAATCCCCTGTTTCCTTTCTCTCCTCCGTCATTGTAGAAGAACCTTTCTCCACCTATCTCAACACCCATCTGATTGTTCATGACAAATGGGGTGATAGTCCCTTCAGGGTCAAGTTGCTTGATTATCTCAGGGTCGATCTCACTCTTCGCAAGGTTGTACACATCGAACGTCCACTTGGAGACCAGGGAAGCCTGTTCCCACTGTGCCCTTGCCATCGTAGGTAGTTCATTCAGGAAGGTTTCAAAGTTCTTCTCAAAATCCTCACCATCCAAGGGAGGTGGTTCAAAGCCCATAGCCCTAGCCACATCATATGCAATCTCGTTGCCTATTTCCTCGTCTGAGCTTCCATTCCTCTTCTTGGTAAGCCACATTCCAAACTTGCTGCTTTCTGAGCCAAAACCTGCATCGGGATTGCTTGGATCACTCAAGAGGGTTGTGATTACCTTGGGGTCATACCGGTTCAACTGACCACTTGCAAAGTCTGTATAAGCGGCCTTGCTTGCTGTCTCCCTCCCGAATACATTCGTGTACATGACTGTAGAATCGTTCTGGAGAATCTCCATAGTCTTGTCTGCATACTTGGTGTATTCTGCATCGAGTAGCTCATTGTACACACGCTCTGCCACAACATTTGGGTCAACGAATGCTCCATTTGCATTGTTCAGGGCATACTGGTACTCATCAAGGAAAGCCGCCTTGAAATTCTGCACGACCTTGTCTGTGAGAAGACTGCTTGCCGGTACTTTCTTCCCATCCTTGTCATAACCAAAACCTGCCTTCTCCTCTGTGTACTTGGAGAAGATTTTCATAGCTTCCTGAACCTGCTTGTATTCCGGTGACTTGTAGACCGAAACGTCCTCGTTGATTGCGGCAAGGTATGTCTTCTCTGTTATCTCCCCATTCACCAATTTCTCGTAAGCAAGAGCATCATACTCCTTGTCATCGAGTGAGAATTTCATAAGGTTGAGATTACTCAAGGCGTCTGGATCATCGTACCGTGCCCCAATCTTGCTTGCCTCAAGGAGATTGTCGTATATCCTGTCAGCGGACTTGGTAATGGTTTCATCCAGAGAGGAGGCGGTGCTGCTTCCCCCATAGCTCCTGCCGGAGGGGAGGTTGCCGGAAATCATTTTCCCTTTTGCCTCGTCAATAAGCTGTTGAGCGTATTCCTTCCTGCCGATTGGGTTTTCACCTTTGTGTTCCTTGGCCCACTGGAGGGTATTCTGGAATGAGGTATCGGGGATAGAGAATCCAAGCTCCTTGATTGATTCGTCACTGAGTCCACGCTCTACAAGCTCAAGATACATCTGATTGTCCGTATAC
>JBFWKK010000139.1:0-2755 GCA_050252715.1 Sphaerochaeta sp.
TTATGAAACAATTCATGGACGAACAGTTTCTATTACAAACCAAGACAGCCCAAAAGCTGTATCATGAGTATGCAAAAGACCAGATGATCTTTGACTATCACTGTCACCTCAATCCAAAGGAGATTGCTGAGAACAAGCGCTTCATGACCATTACCGATGCTTGGCTTGGAGGTGATCACTACAAATGGCGTGCCATGCGCTCCAATGGGGTGAAAGAAGAGCTGATAACCGGAAAGGATGCAGATCCATTTGAGAAGTTCCTTGCATGGGCAGACACCATGGAGCATGCATTGGGAAATCCTCTCTACCACTGGACTCACCTGGAGCTCCAGCGCTATTTCGGAATCCATGAGGTACTCAACACCAAGAACGCGAAGGCAATTTACGAAGAAGCCAACCGACAGTTCAAGGAAAACGAGAATCTTTCGGTACGAGGCATCATGAAGCAGTTCAACGTCTACGCAGTGGGCACCACGGATGATCCTGTTGACGACCTTGCTTCCCACAAAGAGATTGCCTCTCAAAAGGATTTTCCTGCCAAGGTGATCCCCTCCTTCCGCCCGGACAAGGCCCTGCATATTGAAAAAGAGACCTTCTGTGCCTATATGGAATCCTTGGAAGAAGCATCAGGCAAGTCCATTACCCTGGTCGCTGATGTGGTGGAAGCACTGATCAAGCGTCTTGACTTCTTTGTCAGTATGGGATGCAAGGCAAGCGACCATGCCTTGATCACAGCACCTGCTGTGTTCAAGAGTGAAAGAGAAGTGAATGAAATCTTTGCTAAGAAGATGAACGGAAAATGCCTGAATCATGAAGAGGTGGAGGCATACAAGACCTTTGTCTTGACCCACCTTGCAAAGGCATATGCACAGCGTGATGTTGCCATGCAACTCCACTTTGCCGCAATCCGGGACAATAACGGCCTGATGTATAAACAGCTTGGGCCAGACACCGGTTTTGACGCTTCTCACGATAAGGAGCTTGCAGAAGGACTCTCTGCTTTCATGAACAATCTTTCGACCACTGGAGACGTACCCAAGACTATTCTCTACTCCCTCAATCCAAAGGACTACTACCCCCTGGCAACTTTGATGGGTTGTTATCAGGGAGAAATCCCTGGAAAGATGCAACTGGGTTCTGCCTGGTGGTTTGCAGACCACAAGGATGGCATGGAGCAGCAGATGAAGCTTTTGGGTAATGTAGGACTGCTTCCCCGCTTCATTGGAATGCTCACAGACAGCCGATCCTTCCTCTCCTACTCCAGGCATGAGTACTTCAGACGCATTCTCTGCAACATTTTTGGGACGTGGGCAGAGGAAGGCGAGGTTCCCTATGACCTGGAAATGTTGGGTGGGGTAGTCAAGGACATCTCCTTTGGCAATGCAAAAGCCTACTTCGAGGGTTGATCGTATGGGAAAGAAAGCTGGAAGTACAGGAGAAAAGCAACAGACCAGCGGAGTAATCCGTACCATTATCATCTTGGAGACCCTTTCCAAACACCAGAGCATCAACTTGGAACAACTCTCCAAGGAGACTGGTTTGCCAAAAGCTACCTTGCTCAGGTTTCTTTCCACCTTGGTCAACCTTGGCTATGTCTATCGGGACAGTACTGACCTCTACAGCCTTACCTTGAAGATGTTTTCGGTGGGATCCAGGGGACTGGAGCATATCGACCTTATCCATGTGGCAAACCCAATTGCCCAACAGCTCTGTGAGGAACTGGGGGAAACGGTACATATGGGTGTACTGGAAGAGGATAAGGCTGTCTACGTACTGAAGAAGGAGTCTTCCTTTACCATCCGGATGTATTCCCGGGTGGGAAAGGCAATTCCTTTGTACTGTACGGCTATCGGAAAGGTCCTGCTCAGCGATATGGACGAGAAGTCCCTGGAGGAATATCTCTCCTCTGCTAAGCTCAGACCGTTCACCCCGAATACTGTTACCGATACCGATATATTGAAGCAGGAATTGTCACAGATCCGTGAAAGGGGCTGGGCAACCGATAACGAGGAGCATGAAATGGGAACGCTCTGTATCGGCAGCCCCATTAGGGATTATACCGGCAAGGTAGTTGCTGCAATGAGTGTTTCTTGGCCACTGTTCCGATTCAATCCCGAGGAACAAGAACTTATCACCAAGTCAATCCTACAAGCGTGTGGAAGTCTCTCCAACCTGCTTGGTTGGGAGGAGTAAGAGAATATGGTAGGTGATTTTCCATCCCCGGAGTCGGAATTCGGGGATGTTTTCTTTCCTATCATGCTCTATCATGGGAAAAAAGGAGTATGGTATGCAACAGATTCGTTGGGGCATTATTGGATGTGGCGATGTGACCGAGGTAAAGAGCGGTCCCGGATTCCAGAAGGCTGAGGGATCGCAATTGGTGGCTGTTATGCGCAGAAACGCAGAAAAAGCAGCAGACTATGCAAAACGTCACCATGTAGACACTTGGTACGATGATGCCATCAAGCTCATCGAAGACCCAAGGGTCGATGCAGTGTACATCGCAACCCATCCCGATACACATCGTTCCTACACACTTCTTGCCGCGGAAAAGGGAAAACCTGTCTACTGTGAAAAACCTCTTGGATACTCCTATGAACAGAGCAAGGAGATGGTAGAGTACTGCAAGCAGCAGGGCGTTCCCTTGTACAGTGCTTACTACAGACGAGCACTTCCTAAGTTTCTCAAGATCAAGGAACTTGTAGATAACGGCATATTGGGTGAGATCAGGGCAGTCCATATTGAAATGCTGCAA
>JBFWKK010000140.1:0-2726 GCA_050252715.1 Sphaerochaeta sp.
AAGAACCAATATGCGCTCAGCACAGAACAACTGGGATTTCTGGGCTTCACTTCCCGAGGCTCTTCATCAGGTAACGATTACGATGGGAGATAGGGGAATCCCGAAGAGCTACCGCCATATGAACGGCTATGGTTCTCATACCTACTCATTCATCAATGCAGAGAATGAGAGAGTGTGGGTCAAGTTCACGCTGAAGACTCAGCAAGGAATTGAGAATCTCACCGACCAAGAAGCTGCAGAAATTGTGGCAAACGACCGAGAGAGTCACCAGAAAGACTTGTTTGAGTCAATCGAGAAGGGAGACTTCCCTAGATGGACGATGTATGTACAGATCATGACTGAGGAGCAGGCAAGGAAGCATCCAGATAATCCCTTTGATCTTACCAAGGTTTGGTTCCATGATGAGTATCCTTTGCATGAGGTGGGAGTGGTGGAACTGAACCGAAATCCGGATAACTACTTCCAGGATGTTGAGCAGGCTGCATTCAACCCAGCAAACAAGGTTCCTGGTATTGGTTACTCCCCAGACAGAATGCTGCAGGGTAGACTGTTCAGCTACGGGGATGCCCAGCGGTATCGCCTTGGGGTGAACTACTATCAAATCCCGGTAAACAGGAGCAAGGTGGAGACCAATCACTTCCACCGTGATGGATTCATGAGAAGTGATGGCAACTTTGGTGGCAGTGTTCACTACAACCCCAACTCATATGGTATGTGGAAGGACCAGAACGAACTCACAGAACCTCCTTACGACGGAGAAGGTCCTGTCGATCATTATGACTTCAGGGAAGATGATGATAACTACTATGAGCAAGTTGGAAAGTTGTTCTCCATCATGAAGGATGATGAAAAGCAACGGTTGTTTGAGAATACCGCAAGAAACATGCAAGGGACCACCATCCTGGTCAAAAAGCGGCATATCAGGCACTGCTATCTTGCAGACCCTGCCTATGGGGAGGGTGTTGCCAAGGCCTTGGGTATCTCCATCAAGGAAATTGATATGGATGATCCCTACGGGGCAAGAGCTTAATGGTAGATGGGGCTGGAGAAATTCCAGCCCCAATCATTACTCTTGTGTTTCTTCTTCACTAGCTCGTTTCTCTTCCAAAGCCCTGAGGCGGTGCATGTCTCGGTAGATTACCGGACTGGCACCAAAAAGGAAGGAATCTTCCACAGCGGTACGCTCCATCTTCACCAGTTCCTTGGCGATGGTAGTGACGTTTCTCCTAAAGGTTGGGCTGTTTATCTCCTGGACCGTTTTTCCTCGACTCTTTCTGTAGTGCGAGTAATGCTTCCAGAGGCTGTTGGTCATCTTCGCCGTCGTTGACGGTTTTCTCAAGAGGTCAAGAACTTCCTTCCTGAACTGTGGTTCAAATACAGCAAAATCAGACTTTTTCAGCCCTGCGAGCGTTCTTCCCATCTCCCTTGCCCATGTGTTATCCAATTCCTGGCAAAGGAACTTAAGCCGGTACCACACCTCATAGAGTTCTTGCATTGAAGAGAGCTCATAGGTGCTGAACCAGTGGAATGCGAGGAGTCTTCTTCTCCAGTCCCACCACTTAAGTGGGCTTTGGAGGTCACTGGAAGGGATAAGGAAGAAACCTTCATCCAGCAAGAGAGAGCCAAATACCCCAGGGGGATTACCACGCCGGGTATTCTTCAGGGTAGTGCGATAGACTCCACAGGAAGGGCTTCCATCCATGTAGATGTATGCAGTGGCTCCACTACGTCTCAAGACCTCAAGACATTCCAAGGAGCCCTGCTTCATCTCAGCAGTCACCAGCTTCCCTGAGCGGTTCTTTACCTCAGCTTCTCCTTTCCAGACCTGCTCCCCTGTTCCCCCAGAGAGGTGTACAGGGTCCCGGGTAATCCCAAGTCCTGCCTGGCACTCAGGACAGACGGGAGTGAATACAAAGTCGTTCTTCTCTCTTCCAAGGGGAGTCAGTACATCGATCCCCTTGCCGTTATAGCGTACAGGACCTCCCATCGCACACAAGCTTATTCCGATGGGAATTTTCTCAGTCAGGATTATCGGGGTGTGTTCCATTGTTGGCCTCTCTTATTGGAATTGTAGCATCGGCTCAAGAGAGGGGAAACAAAAATCGACAGGTGCCCCCCTAAGGTGTATGCTGGGACCATGGAAGCAGATGATTTCTTTGGCGGATATCCCCAAGCCAAGAACCTCTATGAGGAGATTATACATAAGATCTCATACTTGGGCGCTATACAGCTGAAGGTCAGTAAAAGCCAGATTTCTCTTGTCGGGCAATCGACCTTCGCTTATTTCTGGATTCCTAGTCGCTATCTCAAAGGCAGATCAGTGGCACCCTTGGTGCTTAGTATTCCTCTTCCTTATCATGATGAGACAGTACCCTGGAAAGAGGTGACCAAGATACAAGAACACTGGTTTATGCATCACCTGGAGATATGGGAGAAGATATCTTTTACAAACAGTGTTCTGTCAGTGCTCGCTACCGCATACACAGGAGGCAAGTCAAATGAGAAATAGGCTGTTTGTAGCTGAGCATAGGGGAGGCTTGCTGTCCCCAGAGGATCATCGCTCCCTCATGAATTGGGCACTTCTCTGCACGGAGCATCTTGGGGAGTACCATGTATTACCACAGGAAGAAGTAATCATCTCAGCATTTTAAATAGGCTATAGGTGGAATGAGGGTAAAGCAATGACTGGGTAGGCGATGAATGCCATCAGAGCAGTACATGCTTTT
>JBFWKK010000141.1:0-2702 GCA_050252715.1 Sphaerochaeta sp.
AATGTCCACAGGCTTGTACTACGCGCCTTGTATATTCGCTGAAGAGAAGGAGCTGCTTGCCCTCCTAAAGGTAGTTGCTGAGTACAAGGGACTCTTTGCAGTACATATGCGTTGTGAAGGAAGTGATATTCTTGATTCCCTCAAGGAAGTGCTCTCTCTCGCGGAGCGAACCGGAGTGAGGCTGGAGATCAGCCACCTTAAGGTGATCGGGAGAAAGAACCAGCACCTTGTGGATGAGGTGCTCTCCATGATCGACCATGCAAGGGAGGGCGCTCTGGATGTACAGTTTGACCAGTATCCCTACCACTTTGGTTCAACAAGCCTGTTCAGTCTCCTCCCTCCTTCCTATCTACGCTTGCCCCGCGAGGAGCTGCAGCCCCTCCTGAAGGATGCTTCAGTCCGGATGAAAATACGGAGGGAAATGGACCATCCACAGGAATGGGACTCCATCGCTGAACTTTGCGGATGGGACCAGGTGAGTATCCTAAGTCTGGAAGGTAACAGGCAGTATGAGATGATGAGCCTGAGTGACATAGCCAGGGAGCAGGGTAGTGACCCGTACGAAGTTTTCTTTGACATTCTCCAGGAAGCAAAGGGAACTGCACTGATGATGGATGTTACCCAAAGTGAGGAGTCTCTCAAGAAAATCCTCTCTCATCCTCTCATGTGTTTTGGTACGGATGCCCTCTATGCCGGCGCTCTGAGTCATCCACGGTCCTATCAGAGTACGCTCCACCTGCTTGATAGATATGGAAAACAAGAAGCAGTACTGCCTCTCCAATCCCTTATTGCAAGAATGACCGGCAATCCTGCAAACCGACTGGGGTTACAGGATAGGGGATTCATAAAAACCGGCTACAAAGCAGACTTGGTGCTCCTCGATTGGCAGCACCTTGCCGAACACAATGACATAAAACATCCCGAGATAACCGGGCCCGGTATTTCTTTGGTGATGGTAAACGGGGTGGTGGCCTATCAGGAGGGGACGTATTTTGAGAGTACCAGCGGTTCTCTCCTGCTCTACTCGTAGCGGTTGAGAAATTTCTGAGTCCTCAGGTTTTTGGGGTTATTGAACAACTCTTCAGGATTGCCTTCTTCAACGATAAGTCCATCATCCATGAAGATGATACGGTCGGAGATATCCCTTGCAAAGGCCATCTCATGGGTTACCACAATCATGGTCATCTTCTCTTTCGCCAAGTCCTTGATAACACGGAGAATTTCCCCGGTCAGTTCTGGATCGAGTGCACTGGTGGGTTCATCAAAGCAAAGTACCGTCGGGTTGAGCGCCAAGGCGCGAGCGATGGAAACCCGCTGTTGCTGTCCACCGGAGAGTTGGTTTGGGTAAGCCTTCTCTTTCTCTTCCAATCCCATTTTCTTGAGAAGATCGCGACCAACCTTCTCAGCTTCCTGCTTGTTCCGTTTCAAAACATGCATCTGGGGCTCTGTAATGTTTCTCATTACACTCATATGGGGGAAGAGATTGAAGTTTTGGAATACAAGGCCAAGATTAAGTCTCACCGAGCGAAGCGTTTGCTTGTCAGCATAGGAGACAACGCCATCCTTGGTTGATGAGACCATGGTCTGTCCACATACAGTGATGGTTCCCCCGTCAACGGGTTCAAGTTGCGTAAGGCAACGCAGCAGGGTGCTCTTCCCGCTACCGGAAGGTCCAATGATGGAAAGGACCTCACCCTCGTTCAGGGTGAATGAGATTCCCTTGAGTACCCCAAGGCCATCGAATGACTTCTGCAGGTTTTCTACGGTTATGATTTCCATCTTCCTCTCCTAGCGGTAGTAGTTGAGCTTTTTCTCAAGCAGGTCGAATGAACGGGAGACTACCGCATTCATCAGGAAGTAAAACACTCCGGCAATGAAGATGGGCATGGTCGAGAACTCCCGTGCAGAAGCGTTCTGGGCAACCCTGAACAGTTCAGCTACCCCGATCGTCTGGGCAAGTGCAGTATCTTTTACCAGGGTGATCACCTCGTTTCCCATTGCAGGGATAATGCGTTTGACCACCTGAGGGGCAATCACATGGGTGAATGTGTGGGCCTTCGAGAAGCCAAGCACCAAGGATGCCTCATACTGCCCGACGGGGATCGATTGGATTCCCCCACGGTAAATCTCGGCAAAATACGCTGCATAGTTGATGGTATAGCCTACAATAACAGCAGTGAAACGGTCATACGAGGAGCCGAAGATGTAGTAGGGGGCAAAATAAACAAACAAGAGCTGGAGGATCAAGGGAGTGCCCCGCATGATCATGATGTACACATTTACCACGTTTGAGATGATTGGGTTTTTCGACATCCTGCCTTTGGCAACCAACATACCCAGGGGGAGGGAGAATAGCAGGGTAAGGCCGAATATCTTCAAACTGGTCATCGTGGCAACCAGCATCTGCATTAAAAGGTTTCCCATCGGTGTCTCCTAGAGATAAGGTGTTGAAAAAAGAAAACGGGGAGCCAAGCTCCCCGTAATCATAACGATTTCGTTATTTTCCTACAACCGTGATATCACTACCGAACCAATCGGTGGAGATTTTTGCAAGCGTACCGTCTGCGGCCATTGCTTCAAGCTGTTGCCATACTGCGTCTGCAAGCTTCTGCTCACCCTTGCGGAATCCAATACCATAATCTTCGGGAGCAAGTTCCTCCTCGAGGATCCTGAAGGGTTTGCCACTGCGCTTGATGTTGTCC
>JBFWKK010000142.1:0-2699 GCA_050252715.1 Sphaerochaeta sp.
CCGAGGCTGAGGCGGTCAAGCTCTTCGCGAACACCTACCTTGCCTTGCGCGTCTCCTTCTTCAATGAGCTCGATACCTACGCGGAGGTCAGGGGTTTGGACACCAAGTCGATCATCGACGGAATTGGGCTGGACCCTCGCATCGGGACCCACTACAACAACCCGTCCTTCGGCTACGGCGGTTATTGCCTTCCCAAGGACACCAAACAGTTGCTGGCCAATTATGAGTATGTCCCCCAGAACATCATGACCGCCATTGTGGATGCAAACAGGACCCGGAAGGATTTCATCGCAGATAGGATCCTGCAGAAGGCGGGCTTCAAGTGGAACAATGCCTCCAGCATCGTGGTGGGCATCTACCGCCTCACCATGAAGGCGGGTTCTGATAACTTCCGTCAATCCTCGATTCAAGGGGTGATGAAACGCATCAAGGCGAAGGGCATCAAGGTGGTGGTCTATGAACCCACATTCACCGAGGACGAGTTCTACGGCAGCAAGGTCTACAAGGAGCTGGAAGGATTCAAGCAAGTATGCAATGTCATCGTTGCCAACCGGTATGCCTCAGAGCTTGAGGACGTCTGGGACAAGGTCTACACGCGCGACCTATATGAGAGGGATTGAGCATGGGATTGAATAACAAGAATACACTCCAAAGTGGCACCATCGTATTGGTCACCGGGGCCGCGGGCTTCATCGGGTTCCATGTCTCCCAGGCACTTCTCGAGAGGGGTTGCATCGTCATTGGCTATGACAACTGCAATGACTATTACGATGTGTCGCTCAAGGAGGGGAGGTTGGGAGTGCTCTCTGCCTATCCTGAGTTCACCTTCATCAAGGGAGACCTCGCGGATAAGGAGGCTCTGGATAGTGTCTTTTCCACATACGCTCCAACGATCATCTTGCATCTCGGTGCCCAGGCGGGAGTACGCTATTCCATCGACAATCCGTATGCATACCTACAATCCAACCTTGTGGGATTCTTGAACATCCTCGAGGCTTGTAGGAACTTCAAAACCAGCCATCTGGTCTACGCATCATCATCTTCGGTGTATGGCATGAACGAGAAGGTTCCATTCAGCACCTCCGATAACGTCGACTCTCCGGTATCGCTATATGCCGCCACCAAGAAGAGCAACGAGCTCATGGCGCATTGCTATACCCATCTCTATGGATTCCCGAGCACAGGACTACGGTTCTTCACCGTCTACGGTCCCTGGGGCAGACCGGACATGGCATACTTTTCATTTACCAACAGGATCGTGAAAGGAGAACCGATCAAGATCTTCAACAATGGTGACATGTGGCGGGACTTCACCTACATCGACGATGTGGTCGCCGGAATTCTCAACATCCTTCCCAATCCACCGGTGCCGAATGAGCATGGTGATCGGTACAAGGTCTACAACATCGGCAACAACAAGCCCGAGCAGATCATGGACTATTTCGCAGCATTGGAGAGAGCTTTGGGAATGACTGCCAAAAAGGAATTCCTTCCCATGCAGCCGGGTGATGTCTACCAGACCTATGCCGATGTTGACGACCTCATGAGGGACTTTGATTTCAAACCTTCCACGCCGATTGAAGTGGGACTACAGAAGTTCGTGGATTGGTATAGGAAGTATTATTTGCTTGGCAGTGATTCTAGGTAAGACTTGGTCAGTAAAAAAGTACCGAAACATCAGTTTATTACTATATTTCTTAATGAGGGGGGAGGAATAATGGAGAAAGTGATTGGTTTGTATGGAAAAGGAGATAGCGGAAAATCTCGGACTTTGTATTTATTGGCTAAGCTATTAATTGAAAACGGAGCATTGCTTTTGAGGTCGACAGAGAATATTGACTTCTTTAATGATAATCCATTAAGAGCGAGCGGGACCACTTGTGATTTCAGGGCTGTTTTCACACTAAACGATAAGATCATTGGAATTACATCAAAGGGTGATAACGACAAAGAGATGGAGAGCAATCTACAGTTTCTCAAAGAAGGGGCTGAGTGTGACATCGTATTTTCTGCCACTCTCTCACGGGGTGTCACAACCAATGCATTATTTTCTTATGCTGAGGATCACTCTGCAGTATTGATATGGGTTGCAAAAAGCTATTATGCAGATAATACCACAATTAAGCCAACTCCTAGTCAATTTGACATGATGAATAATCTAGAGGCGCAATTCATGTTCAATCTTATATAGGTGTTGCTCCATTGAGAAGTGGATCATTTGGCGAGTTCTTTATAAGCTGCTTCATGACGCTTGAACGACTTCCTTGAGACCGCAAGCAGCTGTTCATCAGAGACTTGCTCATCAGCAGCGATCTGATCGTAGGAGATGATCACATACTTGGGGGCGTTGTTCTTCAATATCACTACAGATCCATTCTCATCGACGGCCCGAGCGATCTTCGAGAAATTCCGATTTGCCTCAGTGATGGATACCAAGTTCTTCATGTCTACCAACATCATCAATACCTCCAGTAGCTTCACTTTGATGATACTCAAAAAGTAGGATAAATACAACCTATTATTTAATGTAAAATAATGCTGATGTATTTGATGGCTCAAAGATAATACAAGAACAGCATATACAGATTTTAACGAAAGGGTTGCAGAATCCATCAATTTGGTATAGGAACTATCTCTGAGCGTGCAATGGAAGTTTAACCCACATGCTTTACTACAACCAGATGAAGGGGAGTGTAAGA
>JBFWKK010000143.1:0-2643 GCA_050252715.1 Sphaerochaeta sp.
TGAGTGACCGTCCTCAGAAAAATCTTCACTATTAGGAACCCGAGTCACAGAAGTTATAATCTCGTTCTCAGAGGTATATAGGTCTCGATACTCTCTGTCGATACAAAAAAGAACATTAGGAATATGGTTGAATTCCTTGAACTTGATGATGATTCGGTCCTCTTGCATGTTTAACCTCAGATCTGTTTATAGCACTTGTCACAGAGCTCTTTACCGTGATACTGTGGTAGAGAGTTGGAGGTTATAGAGTGGGCTGTTTTGATGAGCTCTCCTTTCTTAGAAATCTTCTTACCACACACGTCACAGTAATGGGTGAGTTGTTTCTGACCCTTGACAGTACGAAGAATAGAGGACATTACTGTCCCCTCTGAATCTCTTTAAGCTTCTCCTCTACTGCCTTTACTATCTCCTGACGTTCCTTCTCCCTCTTGGCCCTGAGTTTAGCCTGTTCGAGGGGAGTAAACCCCTCTATGCCTATCCTCATTACTCTCCCTCCTCGATGACGTTCCACTGATCTACTCTCTCGAAAGGTAGCATATATTTCCTGCCGTCCTGCTCGAGGACGAATCCCCCGTAGTAAGATCCTACGATGGTTGCCTTGCTGTCTACCTTCTTGTGGGAGACCCTAGTCCCCGTTTCCTCGCAGGTTGTTAAGGTCCTCATTTAGAGGTCCTCCTCGTCTTCCTGTTCCCTTCTCTCGATTTCTCCCTCTACCTGATTCAAGAGGGCTATAAGTCTTTCCTTGTCTCCTATGAGTTCTTCGTAGGTGCATTCTTCCAGCGGTTTGTTGGTCAAAAGTTTTGTCATTTATTGTATTCCTCCTAATTTATAAGGCATATTACTATAGGGTGCAGGTCTATATAAGAGTTCTCAGAGGGAAAAAGATTTGGAATAAATATCATCGTAATGAAATTGCAATCTCTCAGGATGCCGCTTTTTATGACAAGGAATACAGACTACCCTGAGGTTAGTAGACTTGGTATTGGTGATGTCCTGATCCTCGTGATGAATATGGGTCTGATTAGTATGCTTTCCACAATCCCCACAGACATTCGTGTCTCGGCCTGAGGCGATGATTACAGCTCTGGCTCTAAAGAAATAAGTCCTCCTGGAGTAAGGATGATAATTAGTTACAAAGTCAAAGACTCCAGGAGAAATCTCCACGACGCAGGATGGACGACCCATTAGGACCGCCTCAACAAAAGGCACTGGGAGAATCTACCCTATCACCCTTAGTTAACTTAGAGCGATTCTCCCTACCCACCTGATATTTTACTTTATCCTCAGGCGAAAGACCCTCTCCCAGGTCCACAGAGGTGCGGCCCTCTCTAGCTACTCCGCATCTGATCCCATCATATAAAACAAGCTTCCCGGTGTATTTTGATACATAAATTGTGGTAGAGATATTAATACCTCTACCATCTGACAAGTCCGCTATGTGCCTGTTTAGTTGTTTGGTCCAAGCCTTCCCCCTAACCTGTCTCTTTACAGTCTTTCTCCTCAAACCTCATTCCTCCCGGGTACACTGCTCTGGGGCCTTGTCTAACCTTATCCTGGAGTACCTGGGGTGCCTGAGTTTTCCGATCTTACCTTTCTTAGTCCGTTCGCCTCGACTCATGGCCTCGACTTCCAGAACTATGGGGTTATCCCTTGAGACCTTTCCTCCCTTGGCCATATTGGTGAAGTGATCCCTGGCTGAGTCAGTCAATCCTCCGACATTGGCTATTTCCACCAGCTCCCCGTTGATGTATTGATAACAGACCATACTTCCTACCTGACCTGCGTTCTTTCCAGTTCCTTCGTTGTATTCTCCAAACCAGATGACGTCCTCGGTG
Source organism: Sphaerochaeta sp. (assembly GCA_050252715.1). Classification (GTDB taxonomy): domain Bacteria; phylum Spirochaetota; class Spirochaetia; order Sphaerochaetales; family Sphaerochaetaceae; genus Sphaerochaeta. The sequence continues at coordinate 1,836 of JBFWKK010000143.1, forward strand.
ATGGTGGGCTTGTATTTGTATCCTACCATGGGTTTAGTCCGGTCCTTAATTACGATACCCTCGAACTTGTCTCTGCGGAGTGCCTCTATTAAGGCTTCTTTCCCATTCTGGTCGTTGAATGAAGGCACGAGCCTTATTCTCTTATCCACAGGGAATCCTGTGAATAGTGTCTCCAGGAATCTCCTCCTTGTGGCGTATGTCACGTTCTCTAGATTGATGTCGTCGTAGTAGAGAATGTCGAATACCATGAATGTAGCCGGGAATTCCTTAGCCATTTCCTCTATCCCATACTTGCGGGTGAGCCTTGGTTGAATCCATTTAAACTTCTCGACCTCCTCCCCATTGAAGCAAACAAGCTCCCCAAGGAGCCTTAGCTTGCGGTCAAAGAAGGGGTGATCAAAGTAGTTGAGAATCTCAGGAAATGTAGTTCCATACTGCTGGCGTTCGCCACTCTTAAGGATACCCCTACCCCAAAGAGTCTTCTTAACTGGCGTAAGGTCAACTATACAAGCAGTGCCGTCGTACTTCCTTTCCATACTATAGACATTATCCCGAGCCAGTTTAAGGACCTTAGAATAGTCATCCTGGTCGCGAAGGTCAGGAAAATCTACGTCTAGTTGGGGAGTGGTCATTTAGACCAGCTCCTGTATAATTACGATTGATCTGTCTGTTTCACAGTGTCCTTCCTTAGAAAATATGTGGTCTTCTTTTATTCCCATTTATAAATTCCTCCTATGAAATAGGCGTATACTTACACGCTGTTAGGGTATATAAGTCTTGCCATTTAGTAGATATCTAATTGAGACTG
>JBFWKK010000144.1:0-2613 GCA_050252715.1 Sphaerochaeta sp.
GGAGAAAGACCCCTCTGCCTATGGCAGACTGGTCTTCTTCCATGTACCTGAGAATATCGATCTTCCTTTTTCCTCTCGTAGTAAAGATATGTGGTTTTTCTCCAGGAACATCACCGCCAAAGTGCAGCTCCAGAAGCTTGCAGATGAGGGTAGTCTCTACAAGGATGGAGCATGGATAAGCAAGGATACCTCCACCAGGCTGTTCCTTAACCAGCTGGAGAGAGAGCATCACCTTGAGATGGTTTCGGGTAAAAAGGATGAGATTACCTTCATCCCCATTGATGGGAAGGTAGGATTCCCCTCTTCCCTTGACTCTCCCCTTGTCGTAAACTCCCATTTCTTCCTGATGGATCCCACAGACCTCGACTCCCCCTTCTGTGAACTTGGTACCCCCCACGGTCTTGCGCTCAAGGATGGAGTGGTACTCAATCCACCACTGAACCATCGTCCCTGCCTCTTGGTAGATACAAAGGGGACCTGCCACACCACACAGGTTGAACTGACAGATTTGGTGGTAGAAATCGACTCTGTGCAGTACCGGCACGAAAAGAATGCAATCTTTTACTTCCGCCCTGAAACCCGTATCACACCAAGTAGTGGTGGTACCGATATTGTCATTACCGGTAATTCCGTTTTGGCAGTAAAGCAGGGAGGAAATACGAGAGTGCCAATGGCTGGTTTTGTCCTCAGCTTGCGTGAAGATATCGCAGTTCATGAGCCCTCTGTCCGGTATCTTGGATTAGAGGCATACCAGTTCGGCATACAAGTAGGACCACCTATGATGAGGGAATCGAGTATGGTCGACTCTCTCTGCTGTCCTTTTTACAATCCACTTATTGCTGAGACTTTCTTTCCCCCAACCGTCTACCCACTGCCGTTCTCATCAGCTCGGGCTGCTCGTATCGCACTGGGAACAAATAGAGAGGGAAAGCCCGTACTGGTGTGGGCTGAAGGAGCAAGCAAACGAGATTATAAGAGAGGAAAGGAGAGCTCAGGGGCTTCCTTGCTCGAGTTGGCACAGTTTTGTGACCGACAACACTACCAGGAGATCATCAACCTTGATGGTGGAGGGTCGTCACAGATTATCTATGAAGGAAAAAGATACCTGAAGATTGCCGATCGATATGAGGACAACAGCGAAGCTGAACGTCCAGTCCCCCTTGCGCTGGTCTTTAGCGCTTCCTGTTCGCAGTAATCAGAACCAGCCCAGAGATAGACAACAGCACCAAACAGAGCATGATCGCCGTATTGTAGGAACCAGTGGTATCAGCAATCCAACCACCAATGCCAGGGGCAATGATACCGGCAAGTCCGTATGAGAGGAAAACCAAGGGGTAGCGCTTGGAAAATGCTGTTACCCCATAGGTCTTGGAGAGATACCCTGCATAAAGTACAAACTGTGAGCCAAACAAGAAGCCCAGGACAAGTACGCTTACCAGAAATAGCAAGCTACCCGATGCAACTCGTATCAATACATAGAAGAGAGAAGCGAGCAGGAGTGACCAGGGAATAATACGATAACCTGTCCTGTCAAAGATATGTCCCCAAATGATTCTGCCACTCAGGTTCCCAAGCGAGAACAGGACAACCGAAAGCACGGTCATCTCCTCAGCAAGACCCTTGGAAAGAGCATAGGGAGCAAGGTTGCCTACAAGCAGCAATCCAGCGAAGGTTCCACTGAACATCCCGAGGATGCTGAGAACCATAGGCTTCTCAGAATGGGCTTGATGCACTTGCATCTCACCTGACTTCTTTCCTGTTGTCGCGGGGGGGGAAGAGAGCAACAGCGCAGCAAGGAAGAGTAGTGATCCACTGACAAGACAATAGAAGAGGAAGAAACGATCCAAGGAAAGACCGGAGAGCTTACCTGCCTCAATGATGGAAGAAAGAATGATAGCCCCTCCCCCAAACCCTCCAACAGAGAGTCCGGTGATCAATCCCTTTTGGCGAGGAAACCACTGCATCCCAACCGAGAGGGGAACCACATAAGCAAAGCCAATTCCAGAACCAGCGACAACTCCTACTGCAAGCAATAAGAGGGGAAAGGAACCGTGGGAACGGGAGGCTAGGAAATACCCTGCCATATAGAGGAGCGCACCAATGAGGGCAGGAAGCCTTGGCCCTTTCCTGGCCAATAAGTGTCCGGAGTACACCATGACCAAGGTAAAGACAGCAATGCTCAAACCGAATACAAACCCACTCTCCCCGTTGCTGATACCATAACTCTCTGCAAGCCATGGGGTAAGGGTACTCCAAGCATAGATACCCCCCAATATGGTTTGCATAATCAGTCCGGCAATCAGGACAATCCAACGGTTGTGCATCGACACTCCTTAAGAAAAAATTTTTAGGCAGTATAAAAATTTTGTCTAGATGGTGCAAGCATCATGGCCAATTTCTTACGTGGTGCTGTATGATCCCTGTTTTAGATGGCGAAAGACCAGATACAGAATAAACAGAGCAGAGAGAAAGTCAGCAATGGGGAAGGCAAGATAGATTCCCTTTGCTCCGAGGTAGTTTCCAAGCAGCAAGATCAGGGGAACCAGGAGAACAAACTGCCTACCTATCCAGAGTACGAGTGCCTGGAAAAAGGCCGTCCCTACACTTTGCATC
>JBFWKK010000145.1:0-2608 GCA_050252715.1 Sphaerochaeta sp.
CAGTGTCTTGCGCAGATTCTGGTATGGCTTTGGATGGGATAGTATCCAAGAGACCATATCACCATACTTGTGGAAGCAGAGGGTAAGGGTTTCTGAAAGAAACGACCCTGTTCTAGACAGGGTTTTCTCATCGGAGAAGCAGGTCACTTTGAGACCGGTGTGTATGAAGTATCTGCGTTCAGGAGAAATGCAATTGCTCAGGGAGAACTGCTCGATCACAGCTAGAGGTAGAGTTCCATCCAGCTGGGACCCCTCGCTTCCTTCCACACCTTCCAAAGTGGTGGAGATGTCTATCCCCGATTCCAACAGAAGGGAGTTCACCCCGGCGTTGGCAGTAGGATCTTGGTTCCCAGACTCCTGTATGATCACCAATACGAATCGTTTTTGGAGTTCTTGCAATGCAGTGATGAGGTCACTACGGAGGAGCTCTGCATCTGCATGCATACTAGCCTTCTCCCTCTCATCCAAAAAGATTTTCTTGTCGAGGAAGATGACCGAACTTTTGTCATACTGTACAGTTGTGCTGGTTCTGTTCTGAATCGCCATGAGAGAACTCCTAGGTGCATGTTTTCTTTGAATGACAGGCCATGAAATATCCAGCACAGTATATCTGTAATACAAAAGGCTTTTCAACAGATAGGTACATCAAGTATGTCTACGACTTCACCTCCATCTGACTCAGGTAGTCTTACCTAGTGTGTAGCCCGTTTCCCTGAGCACTAGCAAGACAAAAGAGTTCTATAGTAGGCAGAAACCTGTTGAACCGGAACACAACGTCGAGGGTACCAAAGATCGTAATGGCAGGGGTGTAGGCATTTGTCAGAGCAGGTGCCGGATGTCTCCTTCCCTGGTATTCGGTAGCTCGATAGGAGAAAAACTCCGGATTCCCCAATTCATGATCCTTTCACTGCATGAACGCTGTATCAGCTGAGGAGAATATATCTTTGCGTGGGTATCCAACCAAATAGACTACAGCATAAGGCGTTTACCAAACGCCTGACATGAATAAAATTGTTTCTTGACGTGGTCTATTTTACTGATATAGTGAAGTGGCAGGGTTGGAAACGGTATGTCAGAAGGGCCAGAAAATGAGAAAACAGCAGCAGAGGTTCTCCATGAAGAAAGCGATTTACAATCTGGTGGTCCTTAATCAGGACATCGTTCCAATTCTACCTGAAATCGATCAGATGAATCTGCATCGCATGTATCTTATGTCAGTCTTAGGCATGCTACTTTCTGCATCACACGTAATCCTTTTTGCATTCTTCACAATCACCACTAGCTCTGTTGAAGCATATTGGCGGTTAGGCGTTCTGTTAACGCATTCAGTGCTTCTGGGCATTCAAGCCCTAATATTCGGTATCACCACGTATGTGAGAATCAAAAACCTCAAGCCAAGCCGACGTTTTATCCATATGCTCGTCTCCCTTGCAATCCTATCCATTATCTTGGCGGGTATCATCCTCGTGAGCCTGGATCAGTTGGTTACCACGGCAATCACTCCCTTTCTTGTCATCTGTATCTTCGTCGCTATGATCTTTACTATTCAGCCAATCGTATCAATCCCCCTTTTCCTTTGCACCTATCTTGCGTTTTACTTCCTAATAGGGTTGTACCAATTCAACATTGCCATCCTCTTATCCAATAGAGTGTATGGGATCACCTCAGTCGTCATAGGTATTTTTCTATCACTCTCCATCTGGAGAGGGAATACTCGAAACCTTTTGCAGAAGCAATTCATAGCGAAGCAACAGCAGGAATTGGAAGAGAAAAATGCTATGCTCTCCCACCTTGCGACTGTCGACGGACTCACCGGACTTCTCAACCGTCGTGAGTTGGATACATCTCTGAGTAACGTACTCGATGATTGCAATCTGACCAACCGCCCCTTGTCCCTAATCCTACTTGATATCGATTATTTCAAAGCATACAACGACTTGTATGGTCACTTGCACGGTGACGAATGTCTACGTAGCGTTGCAAGACTGCTTGAACAATCGGTCCGGTCTGCAGGGGATCTTGTCGCCCGTTTCGGGGGTGAGGAATTTGTAATCATTATGCCTAATGCATCAAACCAGGAGGCAAAAGCACTTGCCGAGAATATTCGAGCCGCAATCGTAGCCCTTGCTATCCGGCACGAGGGAAATCCTCTGCTTCAGGTGGTTAGTGCGAGTTTCGGAGTGCTGACGGTACGTCCTCCGACCTCTCTCAATACCGCTCAAATTCTCAACGAAGTCGATGCCCTGATGTATGCAGCCAAAACCCGGGGGAGAAACCTTGTAGTCAGCTCATAAGATGGTTGAGCGGTATTTTAATGACCCGTCAAATCCTTCAGCCACTGAAGCAATAGACACACCAGCTAGTCTTAGGTACTGAACACCCCTTTGGGACGTACCCCTATCGCTAGGCTTGAGCCTGGAGGGGATCTGAACCAAGAAGTGTCTGGAGGTTGGGATGAACAATTTGAATTCGGTTTTGCTGGATGATTTATAGTCAAAATAAGATTATACATTGAAGAAACTTAAAATATTTCCACTCTCTCGCAGCGATAGAAACCCTTGAGACTCGAGCACTTATACCGACTCAGAAAGGAATGAAAACAACTGGC
>JBFWKK010000146.1:0-2585 GCA_050252715.1 Sphaerochaeta sp.
TGAAATTTTATTGCCATTGCACGATAATTCCATAAAGTTTGGCTCTCTTGCAACGTTTTGCAAGAGGCTGGCGTTTCATGACCTTATGAGTACACAAGGACAAGGTAGGAATTCAGATGGCTCAACAGATTCAAGAATTGGTTGCTACCATCCGCAAGGATGGAATAGAGGCTGCCCAGAAAGAGGCTGATCAGATCATCTCTGATGCAAAGGCTGAGGCTGCTCAACTGGTGGAAAAGGCTCGGAAAGAGGCTGCTCGTGAAATTGAAAATGCGAAGAAAGAGATTGCAACCCGTGATCAGAGCGCTATCAGCAGTCTCCAGCAGGCAAGCCGTGATGTACAGCTCTCCCTGAAAAAATCCATCCAAGATGAGTTGGACAGGATTCTCGCTTCCGATATTGAGAAGGTGTATGCAAGTAAAGAGCTTGCAGGGGTCATTATCCAGGTTGTCTCCTCTCTCTCTGATATTGGAACCAAGGAGTTGCAGTTGAACCAGAAGGATTTTGACCAACTCGCTGCCAGTTTGAAGAAAGAGTTGGGCCAGGAAATCAAAAAAGGACTTGAGATCAAGGCTGTCCCTTCTGCGCGCTCCGGCTTCAAGGTAACCGAGAAGGACGGTTCAGCGTTCTATGATTTCAGTGCAGAGGAGACTGCGGAACTGCTTCGTCCGTTCCTCTCTCCTTCCATCCAGAAGATCGTATTCCAAGCGGAACACTAAGGAGTTGTCGTGGCTTCCTATTACTATCTGGTAGCAACGTTACCTTCCTTACGATATGATGGGTCTCTCCCGTTTACTACCGATGATTTTCTTTTTGTGTGCAAGGAGCAGGTGAGCAAATCTCACATTGCCCTGTTGCAACAGGCAGTATCTGGTGAGCATTCTTCTCATCCTTTCCTGTCCCAGTATCAGCATTTTTCCTCCATGGTGCACAAAGAGCTGGTAGAGGCGAGAAGCAAAAAGCTCTCCCTCTCTGATCCTTCCTATCGCAATGATGGAGAGAAGGAAGCCAAAATTAGTGAAACGGTTCGTCAGGCACTTTCCAATGATGATGTCCTGCAGGCTGAGCTCTCGCTTATACAGTTGCATTGGGCTTTTCTAGATGATTTGAGTGCTCTTCATACCTTTGACATAGAGGGATTGCTCTCCTATGCGTTGAAGTTGAGGATTTTGCAAAGAAAGAGCCTCTTTACCAGGGAGGAGGGGAATGCTGAATTCAAGCGTCTCTTCTCCAATATTCAGACAGAGATTGAGAACAATTAGTGGAGTTGGATATGGCAAATACAAGTGGGCGTGTAGTAGGCGTCAACGGAAACATGGTGACGGTCGAATTCGACAGTGCTATTGCAAAGAATGAGGTCGGGTATATCCATGTTGGGGACGACCGCCTGAAGGGGGAGGTTATCCGTATCAACGGTACTACAGCTTCCCTGCAGGTCTTTGAAATGACCGGTGGCATCCGCGTAGGGGACTCGGTAGAGTTTACCAGTGAAATGCTGAGTGTTGCATTGGGCCCTGGCCTTTTGCAGCAGATCTATGACGGGTTGCAGAACCCGCTTCCGGAACTTGCACGGCAGTGCGGCTTCTTCCTGCAGCGAGGTGTCTATCTGGATGCCATTCCCAACAAGGATTGGGAGTTTACCCCAACGGCAAAAGTTGGGGACCAGCTTCGTCCTGGTGACACCTTTGGCACGGTCCCTGAAGGTCTGTTCACCCACCAGATCATGGTTCCCTTCAATCTTGCCGATACCTTCTGGAAGGTTGTTTCCATTAGAGAGAAAGGGACCTACTCTGTACGTGATACCATCTGTACCGTTGAGGATGGGAAGGGAAACAAGAAGGAACTCTCCATGATCTTTACCTGGCCGGTCAAAAAAGCCATAAAGCTCTACGAGGAACGTCTGAGACCTGATGAGACCTTGGTAACAAAGATCAGGATCATTGACACCTTCCTGCCGGTTGCAAAAGGTGGTACCTACTGTACCCCTGGTCCCTTTGGTGCAGGAAAGACCGTGTTGCAGCATATGACCAGCCGAAACGCTGATGTGGATATTGTAATCATTGCAGCGTGCGGAGAGCGAGCAGGTGAGGTTGTTGAGGTACTCAAGGAGTTCCCTGAACTGACTGACCCAAAGACCGGAAGGTCATTGATGGAAAGAACCATCATTATCTGCAACACATCCAGCATGCCGGTTGCAAGCCGTGAAGCTTCCGTATACACCGCAGTTACTCTTGCTGAATACTATCGCCAGATGGGACTCAATATCCTGCTCTTGGCTGACTCCACCAGCCGCTGGGCACAGGCAATGCGCGAGATGAGTGGTCGCTTGGAGGAGATTCCAGGTGAAGAGGCATTCCCTGCCTACCTTGAAAGTAGAATTGCTGAGTTCTACGAACGAGCGGGCAAGGTTCGCCTTCGTGACGGTAGAATAGGCTCTGTCACTATTGGAGGGACGGTAAGTCCTGCTGGTGGCAACTTTGAAGAACCAGTCACCCAGGCAACGCTCAAGGTTGTTGGAGCCTTCCATGGGTTGAGCCGTGAACGCAGTGATGCACGTAAGTATCCTGCCATCGATCCGCTTACCT
>JBFWKK010000147.1:0-2531 GCA_050252715.1 Sphaerochaeta sp.
CTTTTAAGAATATTTATTTCTTTTTGTTATAATTACTTATAAGTGTGCTATACTACCAACACAAAGGGAGTTTCAATGGAACAAAAAGAAAAAATAGTAAAAATTGCAAAGAGCGTAGGCATTTTCCTTCTTGGAGCATTATTGGTGTATGCCATCATGAGTTTCACCGTGGTCAACAACCTCAAAGCTGATAACGTAGAGCTTGCTAAGGCACTTGATACATCAAGATATGAAGCACCAAGACTGCTTGAGGATGCTAAAGCACAATCAGAGAGTGGCAATTACAGCAAAGCTAAATTGACACTTACAACATTGTTCGAAAACCAACCAGGCTCACAAGAAGCTGCTGAGGGAAGAGTACTACTCGTATCCATAGAGGATGAAGAGCTGGCTGCCAATAACAGATGGGAAGCAGCATTACCTCAAATTCGAGAGGAATGGTTCAACACCATGTCAGAAAAATTGTTAGCTGAATCAGATGAAGAAAGATTAGAGCTTGAAAAAAATCTGAACAAGATAATTACTGACGCTTGGGATAAGGCCAAGAGCAAAGTAAGAGAACAATGGGCTACTGAGGGTTAATCAAAAACCAACCGGTATAGCCGGTGGGATTATGGTTTCCTTAATAGAATATCTAGCTGCAGCTTTCGCTGCAGTTTTTTATGCTTTGGATTGCTTATTAATCCTTCACCTTAGAGCTTAATAAGAGGCAGAGGATTCAACATAATAGACCATGGGTATAATGTCCTCATAGGATCCGTCAGGCATGAGAAAACCGCCGTGGATTGTACCGAGCCTTTGGAATCCGAGCGATTCATAGAGATGGAGCGCCCCATGGTTTGATGCTACTACCGCATTGAATTGCATAATATGGAACCCAAATCGGGGCAGCTGGGAGAGGGAGTCTTGAACCAAGGCCCTTCCCACTCCCTGCCCTTGATATCTCTTTTCCACAGCGTAAGAGGCATTGGCAATATGACCAACACGTCCAATGTTGTTGGGATGGAGGATATACAGTCCCTTGATGATTCCCTGCTCCTCAGCAACCCCACAGTAACTCTGACTCGCAAAGAATATGGTTGCTTCTTCATCGCTCAAGCAACCTGTCTGGGGGAATGCTCTCCCCTCCTCAACCACCTCATTCCAGATGGCTCTCATCCCAGAAATATCGGTTTCCCTATACGCTCTGACCTCCATCCATCACTCCTTCACTTGCAAGAAACCCTCGCTTTGCGATACGCTCACCTAAGAGCACTCGGGAGGGCTTTTTCATCATGCACACCACTCTGGTACCTGTTTCCATGCTAGTACACTGTACTGCAGACGAATCTGCTTCTGCAACCATGCTGGTGGTATACCCTCCAGAAGAACGAGGGGAAGCAGAGTACTACCAAAAGCTATATCCAGCCTTTCCATTTCTCGAAACCGAAAATCCTCTCACACTCTTGGAAGAAGGCAAAGCGTCTTATCTGCTGGGAAGAGATCTTACCCTTACCTGCTACTGTCCGCTTGACGGAGTTGATTCTCCCTTTCTTACCTTCCTCTTCCACACCTTGGAGGATGCATGTACCTATACCCGTTCCTATCCCAATCCTGCGCAAGACCTCCCACGCTTGATCAAGGAGTATGCAAAGCTGCTTGCTGATGGAAAACTGGTAGCTTTTCCGACTGAGACCGTGTATGGACTGGGTGGGGACGCTACCAATGAAGAAGCGGTCAAGGGGATATTTGCAGCCAAGGAACGGCCCTTCTTTGACCCACTAATCGTACATATTGCTGAATTATCACAACTGGATGGACTGGTTGCTGAAGTAAGCGAGCAAGCAAACGTTCTGATGCAGCAATTTTGGCCCGGCCCTCTGACCTTGGTAATGAAAAAGCATCCACAGGTAGCCGACATCGTTACAGCAGGAAGCGAGACCATTGCTGTGAGAATGCCTGCAAACCCGTTGGCCCTAGCACTGATCAAGGCAAGTGGGAAGCCGATTGCAGCCCCAAGTGCAAACCGCTTCGGTTACACAAGCCCCACTACAGCAGAGCACGTACGAGAACAACTCTCTGGTAGGATTGCAGCAATTCTAGACGGAGGGGCATGTACTGTGGGTATTGAATCAACAGTGCTTGCCTTGCATACGAAGATTCCTACCATACTCAGACCGGGGAAGATTGGCGTTCAGGAACTCTCACCTCTGCTAGGGGAGGTAGCCTTGGCAAAACAAGCTGGTCCCACCGATACAAAGCTGGAAAGCCCAGGATTGCTGGAGTCGCATTATGCTCCAACAACCCCGCTCTACCTGGTTGATGATGTCAGGCAATACCAAAGCTGTAAAGATGTGGGTGTCTTGTTGTTTGAGGATATCGGCATTTCGTTCCAAGGCCCTGTTGCCTACATCAGTGAAGACAAGGATAGTGAAACAGCGGCAATGCGGCTCTACTGGGCGATCAGGAAGCTTGATGGCATGGGGCTACGATTCATGGTCTGTTCCCTTTTGCCAGAACAGGGTATCGGGGTTGCAATCAACAACCGTTTG
>JBFWKK010000148.1:0-2116 GCA_050252715.1 Sphaerochaeta sp.
CCTTGGATACGAAAAAAGGCGCCCATCACAGACACCTCACGCATGCGAGGTACCTCTGATGGACGCCTTTGTCCAATTGAATATGCCTTATCATAGCGAAAATGCATTTGTTTGTCACGAGGGGAGGTGATTGGAAGATTTTTTTGTAAATAAGTGTTTAATGTTACATAACATAGCAAGAATGCAAATGGTACAATTTCAACATCTACTGCATGCAGAATATACTGTGAGTAGGCATGCAGGGAAGACGTTACAATACCATGAGACTCGAGCAGAATCGTTGAAAGAAGGGGATAACGATGGGAACCATAGATGAGTTAGTCCAATTGGATTTGCCTGCAATGCAGGTAAAAGCGCTTGCCGTCGATTTTGGGGGAGTCATGAGTGACTTCATTGATAGGGATACCCTTGGGCTTCTATCAGATATTGCTCAGGTGCCACTAGCAGTATTTGAAATTCCTTACTGGGAAAAGCGTGATAAGCTCGATTCAGGTGAGTATGACGCATATTCCTACTTTCATCAGGTGTTGATTGATTGTCGCAGTCCACTAGGGGATGATGAAGAGACCTTGGAATTGCTCATTACCATAGACATACTGGGTTTTTCACATGTGCGGCCTAGGATGGTGAAGTGGGTATATGATATGCGTAGAAGTGGGATCAAGACAGTGCTGGTATCAAATATGGCCTCAGAGACCTATGAGCATCTGGTACACGGTGCGTACTGGGCAGAGGCATGCTTCGACCAATTTGTCATCTCTGGAATTCTGGGCAAAAATAAGCCCGAACAGCCAATCTTTCGTCACACCATTGATCTTGTACAAACACCTCCCCGACACATTCTGTTCATTGATGATTCAGAGCCCAATATCAAGGCTGCCCAAGACATGGGTATGCAGACCTTTCTCTATCATCGATAACCATGGTTTGTGTCATGGTATCCGACATAAGTTTTGCAATAATGTCGAGTACTCCTCTGGCAGGTCGTATAGGATGGGGGCAGATAAGGAAGGAAACAGATGCTTGGAACGTTGAACAAGGTCATGGATTACATTGAGGAACACCTCACTGAAGAGCTGACGGCGGAAGAAATTGCCCGGACCTCTGGTATTGGAGATTATCATTTTAGAACGGTCTTCTACTATCTCTCCGGTGGAATTTCCCTCTCTGAGTACATCAGGGGGAGACGGTTATCCCAGGCTGGGATGGCGCTGGTCCAGGGAGAAAGTGTTACCGACGTTGCCTATACCTATGGATACCAGTCCTTGGATGGGTTTACCAGAGCCTTTACAGCGTTCAGCGGCATGTTGCCTTCCGAAGTAAGAAAGAAGGGTGTGAGCAAAGCTTACCCAAAGCTTTCTTTCAAGATTACCGTAGAGGGAGGAGAACGTATGGACTACCGAATTGAAGAGAAACCGGCATGTAAGATTGCCGGGGTGAGTCGGCGGGTGCCGATGCAGTTTGAGGGAGTGAATAATGCCATTGTGGAATTGGCAAAAAGCATTACCGAGGAACAGAGAAAGGAGATGCACTGCTTACAGAACATTGAGCCGTATCATGTTCTGAATGCTTCCTATGAGGCAGATGCCAAGTTCATGAAAGAAGAAGGTTACCTGACCCATATGATCGGGGTTTTGACTACCAAGGAAGATATAAGCGAGCAGCTGGAATGGGTTGCACTTCCGGCATCGCTTTGGGCAGTGTTTCCTAGTGAGGGTGCATTTCCCCGCGTGTTGCAGCAGACCATGGCTTCCATTTATGCACATTGGCTTCCTTCCTCAGATTTTGAACTCCTCGAATTACCTTCGTTCAGCTGGAGCGATATCGAGGGAAATACTGCGAAGAGTGAAATTTGGATTCCTGTGAAAAAAAGAGAAACCAAGATGCACTGATTGACAGAAGTGGTGACTCTGGTGTAAAAGGAATCATCAGCAAAGGCGCTGTGGTCCAGTTTGGGCTACAGCGCCTTTTTTGCGTTTCCGGCAGAAGAATTCTTGTCGGATTGGGGCAAGTGGGCAGTCGGGGCGATGTCTCAGGCAAAGCGCCCTGGCCGCCGAAGACCCCGTTTATGAATTATCGAGAGTGGAGGAACCGTATGAAAGAGCGAGCAGATCAG
>JBFWKK010000148.1:2126-2516 GCA_050252715.1 Sphaerochaeta sp.
CTACCGCCAGCTGAAAGAGACCATCAGGGTTGGAAAGGAACTGAATCTGGAGATTGCCAACCAGGTTGCCCATGCCATGAAGGAGTGGGCTATGGCTGAAGGGGCTACCCATTACTGTCACTGGTTTCAGCCCATGACCAGTATCACCGCAGAGAAGCATGAGAGTTTTTTGGTTCCTTCCTCTGAAGGTGCTGCCCTTATGGAGTTCAGTGGAAAAGAGTTGATCAAGGGAGAACCTGACGCATCCTCATTTCCTTCCGGTGGCCTTAGGGCAACCTTTGAGGCTCGTGGGTATACTGCCTGGGACCCTTCCAGCTATGCCTTCATCAAGGAGAATACGCTCTGTATCCCTACAGCATTTTGTTCCTATAGTGGTGAAGTGTTGGATAA